>CAISKH010000454.1 GCA_903885865.1 uncultured Mucilaginibacter sp. | reverse complement strand
TTTGCCCAGGTCGCCAACAAGGTTTAAGCCATATACAATAACAACCGGGCCTATTAGGAAATAACTCTCGGCATTTGTATTAAAATTGGGGCCGGTTTTTCTTATTTCACCCTCAAAGAAATAATCGACATTACGAACCGGATGAAATATAAATGATGAAGCTCCATATGCTATTAAAACCACGGGGGGTATAAAGGTCCACGGTTTACTATGTAAACGCCTAACCGTGTCAGGAGCGGTTAAAACATCCTTTTTCAGGGTATCGCCAAGTTTCTTTTTGGTTGTATCCTTAATATTTTGAGCATTAACACCAAGTGAAATAAGGCAGGACAGGGTAATTAGTATTTTCTTCATTGTAGGTATAGTGAGTTGTAAAAATATTAAAACAATCTGTAGTAATATTAAAGCAATATTAACTTAAAATGTTTTTAATAATTTTACTACCTGGTACGGGTGATTTCAACAGTTTCGGGCGCGGCAAGCATTAACGGAACTTTTTCTATAGTTACAAAACTGAGGTCGAGCCCGAAACCCCGCTCTTCTGATAAGCTGATCTTTTTAAGGTATACATAAATAGCCATAATAAACTTTTCGTAGAGCGACAGGTTATGCGAGCGTGAAAGCACCTTTTCAATTACAACAAACCTGAAATCGCCAACAATTTTATGCTTGTTTAATGAGGTATAACCACTCGTAATATCTACCTCGCCATTTTTAACCAGATCTTCAACCACCCTCCTGAAAAGCAGGTTTATTTGCTGTTCAATACGGAATCCCAGTTTAAAGTCGACTCTTATCAGTTTATTGGGCACTAAAAACTCTACCTGGTATTCTTTTTTGTAAGGCTCGTCAACTACGTCAACATGCACCAGCCAGTAAACGTCGGCACGCTTGGGCTGCTTTTGCAAAATGGAATAAATAATTTTTGATTCTATTTCCGAATCGAAGTTAGCGCTGGTTAAATAAACCAGTTGCGAGGCGTATTTGGGTACGCTTTCATCTTCGCTTAATTCTTTAATTATGTTGTAATAATCTTCAATCTCAATAAATTTAACATAACGGTTCCTGATCTTACGGGCCGTATGCCAGCTCCACATGATAGAGAACAGAAACGAACCGATACTTAAAGTAAACCAGCCGCCATCAACAAATTTACCCAGGTTACCTGCCAGGAATGAGCCTTCAATTAACAGGTAAATAACCAGGAAGGTATTTACAATATAATCAGGGAGTTTTTTACGTTTCAGGAATTTAGATACCAGTATGGTTGTCATCAGCATGGCTACAGTAATACTCAATCCATAGGCTGCTTCCATTCTGTCCGAATGTCTAAATAATAATACCACGCCTATGCATCCTGCACATAATAACCAGTTAACGCTGGGTACATATAACTGTCCCTTTTGTTCAGTAGGATAATTTATCTTCACCTTTGGCCATAAATTAAGCCTTACCGCTTCGGAAATCAGTGTAAATGATCCTGAAACAAGCGCCTGGCTCGCAATAATAGCAGCCACCGTGGCTATACCGATGCCATATATCAGGAACCACTCTGGCATTATTTTATAAAAAGGGTTTTGCAGGTTAAGGTTAATTACCTGGCCGTTTCGCTGTAATAACCATACGGCCTGACCCAGGTAATTAAGTACAAGGCAGGTTTTAACATATATCCAGCTGATCTGGATGTTTGACCGCCCGCAATGCCCCAGGTCAGAATATAACGCTTCGGCCCCGGTTGTACATAAAAATACCGCGCCTAAAATAACAAGCGCGTTAGGGTTGCTGCTTAATAGCACATAGGCATAATAGGGGTTCAATGCTTTTATAATCGATGGCTCCTGCGCAACAAAAAGCACACCCAGCGCACCCATCATGGTGAACCATATAAACATTATTGGCCCGAAAGCCTTACCCACCAGCGATGTGCCAAACTGTTGAATAATAAATAACGCGGCTATTATGGCAATCACTATCGGCACAGTGTGCAGATGTGGGTAAAAGGTTTCCAAACCCTCAACAGCCGAAGATATAGTTATGGGAGGTGTAATAATGCCGTCGGCAAGCAGGGCGCATCCGCCAACTATAGCGGGCACTATCAACCATTTGGCCTTGCGGCGCACTAAGGAAAAAAGCGAGAAAATACCGCCCTCACCCTTATTATCGGCACGCAGGGTTATTACCACATACTTTAAAGTGGTTTGCAGGGTAAGGGTCCAAAAAATACAGGAAACCCCTCCGAGTATTAAAACATCAGAAATACGTTGCGACCCAACAATTGCTTTGAAAACGTATAAGGGAGAGGTGCCAATATCTCCGTAAATAATTCCTAAACTGATAAGAAGCCCAGCGGCGGTTAGCTTCTGCAGATCTTTATGATTCGACACTTTACTTTTAAAAATGATAAAAATATTAAAAAAATCGGGTTGCAGCTTAAAATTATGCAAACATATAAGTAAATTAATTTATTAGCCGAAAACAAGACTTTGTTAAATTTTGTTAAAAAATGTAATAAAAGCATCATAATTGGTTTTGATGAATGGTTTATTCTTATTTTTGCATAGCTTACCAATACTAAAGCATGAGGAGAAATTTTACCAACACTTATTCATGGGGAATAATAATTGCAATAGCGATATTCATGAATTGTGCCCTTGCTCAAGCTGTTCAATTACCCCAAAACGATACCATCAACTATTTCCCTACGAAGAAAAAACCAAAAAAAGGCCTTCTGAACCTTACCTTTCCGCCTTTCCATGCCGGTGTTCAATCAACCGTGAAACTTAGCATACCAGCGGGGCCCGATGATAAATTACTAAGCAATGTTGAGGTATATCCAAACCCCATAACCGATCAGATCAATTTAAAATATGTAATATCGCGAAACTCGAATGTAACCATAAAGTTGGTTGACGTATTGGGCAATGACGTTATACCCATGTTTTCGCGTAGAGTTGAAGCGGGTGAAAAAACTTTTAATTATCCTTTGCCCAGCAAGCTAAACCGGGGGTTTTATTTTATACGCATTATTGCAGGTACAGAATCGGTAATTAAGCGGATATCGGTACTTTAATCAATTACTGAATTATTGATGGGGTGAATTATTGAATTCCTTTTAGTTTTACAAATCAATAACTCAATAATTCGCACATGAAGATCATCGCCATTGGCCGCAATTATGCTGAACATGCCAAAGAACTGAATAATCCGGTACCCACCGTTCCCGTAATTTTTACCAAACCTGATACTGCTTTATTAAAAGATAACAAACCCTTCTATCATCCCGATTTTTCGGAAGACGTGCATCATGAGATCGAAGTGGTTTTAAAGATCAGTAAAGAGGGTAAGCATATCAGCGAAAAATTTGCCGATGGGTATTATGACGAGATAGCGTTAGGTATTGATTTTACAGCACGCGATATTCAGCAGCGTCATAAAGAAAAGGGCCTGCCGTGGGAACTGGCGAAAGCTTTTGATAACTCGGCCCCTGTAAGTACGTTTTTGCCCAAATCGCAATTCGCCGATATTTACGGCCTTAATTTTCATCTGGATGTAAATGGGCAAACCAGGCAGGCGGGCAATACAAAAAACCTGTTGTTCTCGTTTGAATACATTATCGCGTTTGTTTCTAAATACTTCACCCTAAAAAAGGGCGACCTGATATTTACCGGCACGCCGCAGGGCGTTGCTAAAGTAAATGTCGGCGACAGGCTGGAAGGTTACCTCGAAGATGAAAAACTGTTAGATTTTTATGTGAAATGATCTTTCCAAGATAACGATGAGTTTAAAACCCATCGTTATTTTAAAACTAAGGTTATTTAAATCTGTTTCTTCTTATATATTTAACCCCTGGATGAAAAAAAACTTCGCTTTCCTTCTATTTATCCTATTATACAATTTTACTACCTATGCCCAGCGACCCATACAAAGCCGGGAATATCCAAAAAAATTTTTCCGTTACCCGCTTGATCTGCCGCCCAGTTTGGCAGGAGGGTTTGGCGAATTAAGGCCCGGGCATTTTCATGCCGGTTTAGATTTCAGGACAAACCAGCAAAGCGGTTACCCGGTACACGCCGCTGCCGATGGCTATATATCGCGGCTGCGCGTGCAGTTTGGAGGCGGCGGCAACATAGTTTATATTACCCATCCCAACGGTTTCACTACGGTTTATATGCACAATGAACGGTTCAGCCCGCAAATTGCTAAAACAGTGCGCGATTACCAGTACCAGCACCAGCTGTTTGAGGTTGATTTTACGCTGTCGCCCGGGCAAATACAGGTTTGTAAAGACGATGTTATTGCTATCTCCGGGCGTTCGGGCGCGGTGGAGGGCCCTCACCTGCACTTTGAGATCAGGGACACCAAGACCGAGGAAACAATAAACCCACAACTTTTTGGCGTTACCATTCGCGACAGGGTACCGCCTGCCATACGCGCGGTAGCTATTTATCACCTGGATGGCAAACCCTTCAGCGAAAAAACACCACACCAGTTTTTAACCGTAACCGGTGCGGCGGGTAAATACCACCTGGCGCAAGCCCGCACTATCGAGTTGAGCGGTGATATAGGTTTTGGCATTGCTGCTAATGACAGGAACAGTGCTTCAGCAAACCCTAACGGTGTGTACTCTATCGAACTAAAACTGGATGGAAAAAATGTGTACACCTTTGCGATTGAGCGCTTCGCTTTCGACCAAACCCATGCCATAAACGGTTATATTGATTACCCAACTTATTTAACTGCGAACCGTTTTATACAAAAATGTTTTATACTACCGGGTAATAAAATATCGCTTTACCCGCAATCCGTTAACAGGGGTGTAATTAATTTTGATGATGACGGCCTGCATGAAGTGGAATATGTGGTTAAAGATGTAGCCGGCAATATATCAACCCTAACACTTAAGGTGCGGTCAAAGCAGGCGGAACATCCACCTGCCCCATTTAAACTGCAAGGCACATTGTTCCATTACGATAAACAAAATGAATTTAGCAACGATAAGGTTAAGGTTACCATTATGCCTGGCAATTTGTACGATGATGTAGATTTTATGTATTCCGCATCATCTGAAAAACTACCCGGCGCTTATTCGGTTATACACCGTATCCATAACCGTTTTACGCCAATACATGATTATTACGACCTTTGGATAAAACCCGATATTGATCTGGGTAAATATGCGGATAAAGCTGTTATTGTAAGCACCACCGGCGCCTGCGACAGCAGTTATTTTGAAAATGGATATGTTAGGGCCAAATCGCACGCTTTTGGCGATTATTATATTAAACTGGATACTATCGCGCCTTATATTGTCCCTCTGAATATTCAAAACGGGGGTAACATGGCAAAAGCGCGCGGCATATTTTTAAGGATCGGCGATAAGCTATCGGGCGTTAAAACCTACAACGGCAAAATTGACGGCAAATGGGTTTTAATGGAATGGGGTTTTAAAACTAAGGTGCTAAGTTATACCTTTGACGGGAACCTGCCGCCGGGTAAGCATATATTTGAACTGACGGTTGGCGATTATAAAAATAACAATTCACAATTTACAGCAGACTTTTACAGATAATGGCAACACTTAAAGAAGGCGATAAGGCCCCCGATTTTACGGCGAAAGATCAAAATGGCAAACCAGTTTCCCTGGCGGATTTTAAAGGAAAAACCGTGATCCTGTATTTTTACCCAAAGGACGATACCCCCGGCTGCACGGCTGAGGCTTGCGATTTCAGGGATAATTACCAATCGTTGATTGGCAAAGGGTTTGAAGTAATCGGAGTTAGCACTGATGATGAAAAGTCCCATAAAAAATTCGAGTCCAAGTATAGCCTGCCCTTCCCGCTCATTGCCGATACCGATCACCATATAGTTGAAACCTACGGCGTATGGGGCGAAAAAAATATGTACGGCAAAAAGTATATGGGGACCATACGCACCACTTTTATTATTAACCCCGACGGCGCTATTAAAAATATAATAAATAAGGTTGATACCCAGGAAGCGTCGAAGCAGGTACTTAGCCTGTTATAATAATTGCGATAACCAAAATAATAATTACTTTAGTAGCAATGGTTCTTTATATATTAAAACAAAAACTATAAATTACTATTAGTATTAAAAATATTAATATATGCCTGCACAGGTTGTTGAAGATGAAGAAATATTAAGTAAGTTCCAGGATGAAAAGACCCGGAACGAGGCCTTTAACCTGTTATTGCATAAATATCAGCAAAAAATATACTGGCACATCCGCCGCATGGTTATTGACCATGACGATGCCGACGACTTATCGCAGGACGTGTTTATAAAGGTTTGGAAAAACCTGGGCGGGTTTCGCAACGATTCGCAGTTGTACACCTGGATGTATCGGATAGCCAGCAATGAGTGCATTACCTTTTTAAATAAAAAGAAACAAAAAAACAATGTTTCATTAGATGATGTGGCCTATGAGCTGGCTGATACGCTGGCCGATTCCAGCTATTTTAATGGCGACGCTGCTCAAAAAAAGCTGCAAAATGCCATACTTACCCTGCCAGAAAAACAACGGCTGGTATTTAACATGAAATATTATGATGATATGAAATATGAAGAAATGTCGCAGGTGCTGGGTACAAGCGTTGGCGCGTTAAAGGCTTCGTTTCACCTGGCGGTTAAAAAAATTGAAACGATTTTATTGGCAGAAGATTAAATTAAAATAGCTGTTAAACCTTTTCACCAAAATTTCATCTATAAGTAATTATGATTAACGATATGGAAAATAAAGAATGGCTTGACGAATACGCGTCGCTTAAACAGGTTAACCCTAATAACCCGTTTACAGTGCCTGTTGGCTATTTTGAGGAGTTGGATCAGCGCGTTATGTCGGCTATTAAACTGGATGAATTAAAAAATACAATACCATTGGATTGCTTTACTGTTCCCGAAAATTATTTTGAGGAACTAAGCAATAATATACAGAGCCGCGTTGCGGTTGAGGCTATTTTAGATCAGGATAAAACTGGCTTTACTGTTCCTGAAAATTATTTTGACGAACTGAATAACAATATAAAGAGCCGCTTGCTTGTTGAACAAGCAATAAATAAAGCAGAAGATACTTTTACAGTTCCGCAGGATTATTTTAACAGTTTAAACAAAAACATATTAAACAAAACTGTTAACCATGACAACGTAAAACGCAAAGGCGCGGTGATACGAATGATCACCTCGAACGTTTTTAAATATGCCACGGCTGCCTGTTTTGTTTTAATGATAGGTGGCGGTATTTTTTTAAGCCAGTTTGAATCTGCTGACGCCATACATAAACGTTCTTTTTTACATCAACAACTATCAACTGTTTCGGCAGATGATATTCAAAGTTACGTGCAACAAACTATTGATGGCAATGACGCGCAACATACCGTTGCAGCCGAGGGACTTTCGGTTAATGATGCCGGTTTGAAGGCCGCTTTACAAGATTATTCAGATAACAATAATTAATTGGCAATGAATAAGTTGGGTAAACATATTTTTGTTGTATTAATTATAACCTGTATTTGCTGCACTGCTTTTGCACAGCGCCGTGTACGGGTTATGCAACCCCGTTTAAACAACAGGCAGGAAAACTTTTCCAATCGCCAGCAAAACTTCAATAATAGTCGTGAGCAAAATCCGGGTGTCAGAAAAGTACAGGTTGTTAAAGAAAACTTTATTGGCAGGCAGCTTAACCTTACCCCCGAACAGGGCGAAAAATTTTGGCCAATGTACAGGCAATATCAAAACGAGCTTTTTGAGATTAGAAGATTAAAACGCCTCAATAATTCTGACGCGCAGGCTAACGGATCTGAACAAATAAGGAAAGACCTTGATTATCAAAGCCAGATAGTAAATATCAATAAACATTATAATGAGGAGTTTTTGAAAATATTGCCTCCCGAAAAGGTAAGCGAATTACTTAAAAGTGAACATGAGTTTAATGATGAATTGATAAGAAAGTTACACGAGCAGCCGTAAGCAAAAGATATTTCATTTAACGAATAAAGGCTTAACACATAAAGTGGTAAGCCTTTTGTATTTTTGG
>CAISKH010000453.1 GCA_903885865.1 uncultured Mucilaginibacter sp. | reverse complement strand
CCGATAGCTAAAGGGATCGCTGCCATACTCTTGCACTTAACCCCTCCCTACACCCTCCCGTCGGGAGGGAATCGCACAGGCTAATGCTTTTATCCAACGTTACTGACAAAACACCGCCACCACTTATTCATCCAAACCTCCCTACCTTGCATAAATACCCAACTTTTTATGTATAATTACACTAAACCCGCTCATTATTATGAACGGCCGGTAGCAATTGAGCTGATACGGTCGATGGCCAAAGGGCCGCTGACTGCTAAGCAAAATGATACACTCAATAACCAGCTGCGTAGTCCAACCGACAGCAAGGACGCGTTCATTATTAAACCGGCCGGCGATTTTTTGCAGGTAACCCGCAGCGAACCCGGCACCGCTATGCTTTTTGGCGATCTTTGGTACGAGGGCGAGTTAGCCATACTTTTTGCCGATACCAACGTGGGCAAATCTATACTGGCGGTGCAAATTGGCGATGCCCTTAGTCGGGGCGCGCCTATAGACCGTTTTGCTATGAAACAGCAAGCGGCAACGGTACTATATTTTGATTTTGAGCTGAGCGACCAGCAATTCGCCAAAAGGTACACGAGCGACCTGCACGGGCGGCACCGGTTTGGCGCCAACTTTTACCGGGTAGTTTTTAACCCCGATTCGCCGGGTGCGCATAAATTTGGCAGCTATCATGAGTATATCAACAACGCGCTCGAAAACGCGCTCATTACCAGCCAGGCGCGCATCATCATTATTGATAATATTACCTGCCTGCGCACCGGCACCCAGGCTGCCGCCAGCGCCGTTAGCCTGATGCAAAAGCTGCAAACCCTTAAAAATAAATACGGCCTTTCTATACTGGTACTGGCGCATGCCCCCAAACGCAACCCGACGCGTCCGGTTACCCGTAACGACCTGCAAGGCAGCAAAATGCTCATCAATTTTGCCGACAGCGCCTTTGCCATTGGCGAAAGCCAGGCCAAAACAGGGCTGCGCTATTTGAAACAAATTAAACAGCGCAGCGGCAGCCAGGTATATGGCGCGGCCAACGTTTGCCTTTGCGAAATTATTAAGCCCTATAATTTCCTGCAATTTGAATTTGCCGGGCCGGGCAACGAAGCCGACCACCTTATACACTATACCGAGCAGCACCGCCAAAACACCGAGGCCCGTATTGAGCGCCTGCACCGGCAGGGCCGCAGCCTGCGGCAAATATCCCGCGATATGGGTGTATCGTTCTCTATGGTGTTTAGGGTGGTGAAAAGGTTGTGTGATGTGGTTGATGATGTTGAATAGCATACCTGTCATCGCAGAGGTCCCTCGAAGAGGACCCTACGTGCCTAACGTGGCGGGTGTTTTAAAGTGTTTGGGTGGCGGTGGGACGGGGTACTTCCCCCCACTTTATTATTATTCGTCACGCGTCAGCAGGGGGAATGGTTACCTTATCGCCTTCTGAATGAATCTCGGTTTTTTCTAAGTCGCCAATTTTATAGATTATATTTAACTGTTTAACAGTACCGAAATCTGGATCTCCAACAAGGTCGTTATTTACCACAAATTCCAAGCGATTGTTATTAATTAGTTGATTTAGAATTGCTGTGGCGTCCAATGACTTGTTCAGTGTGCCGTATGTAGCTTTAATCACTTTTAATTCCTGATTAAGATTCTTTTTTTCAGATTGAGCAGATTCAAGACGGTAAATTAGTTCATCCGAAAAATCAAGAAGTTCATTTCTCGAAACAGAATCCATTGTAAATCCTGCGTGAACAATTTCGTTGCGCACTGTCAGTAATTTTCTGATTTTTAAGAATTCAGTCTCATTTTTTGCAACTTTGTGACTTAAATATCGAATCAAAAAACTAACTGATTGGGATTTATATTCATCCTTATCTGTTTTTGACATATTTTTTTTTGCGAGGTCTTCTATAATCTGCCACCTTTTTACTATTTCGTAGTCATCGGTGCTTTTCAAGTTTTTGAGATTTGCTATTTTATTGAATAGTGCGAGTGAAAATTGATTCGCAAAAAATCCACAGAATAACATGAAAATTCCAAATACTGCTACTATCAGGCCTAAATTTTCTCCGTATTGAAATGTCTTGTTCTGAATTAGGTATATCACGACGCCAACCAGTGCGTAAAAAGCGCCGGTAATTACGATAAGTATAGAAAATTTCTTTCTTCGCATTTCGACATCTATAACATTTTTAGAATTTGTGCGAGGAACTTTTGCTTCGAGAATGTCCCTCAATGATATCTCGCGAGTTGCTGTTTCTCTTTCTTCAGCAATGTCATATGCTCTTTCCAATATCGTTTCTTTATATTCCTCGACGATATCGCCAAGTGCCTCTCTCGCGGACTGCGTTAGTTTTGAATATTTTGTTTCATCAACCATTTGCATTGTCATTAAATATTAGGTGAAAATTGGTGAGTACTGCACACAATGACATTAAAAAAAACAAAATAAAATATAGGGGCTGATTAAATTTATCGAAATTAAATAACCATCCTGTACAAGCAGTAGAAAAAAATGCAAGAAACTGCAAGATTTTGTTTGTAGTAGATTTTCGAGCCCTTATACCATGCGTCTTAGCATAATTTACCGCATCACTTATAATAGATGCTGTAATTTCAGGATTGGATGTTGAAGTTCTTCTGCTTTCTTCAATTCTGCTTGCCTCATCCAAAACCTCTTCAACATAATGCTCGGCGACCTTCAATATTTCGGTATTGGCGCTTGGGCTAAGATTTTGAAGCTTTTCGTCAGGTATGCTAACTTTTATCTCCATCGAAATAAAAAGGTTTGGTTGAAAAATCTGATTATGAATTCGTTATGCAAGGTACGAATAATTTCAGCATAGTAATAAAACTTCCGTCCCCGCAGGGTCCCTTACAGAAGACCCTGCGGATGAGAGTATTCATACAGTGCAGGGTCCTTGCTGATAGACCCTGCACTGACACTATATTTTAACAAAGTTTAGTTTATTTTTAATATCGCATTTGCTATAAAAAATAAGCAAATGAGCCCAATCACGTACTGCAACAAAATATAAGCTAACCAAGATGCGCTTTTAAACGACAGACGTTCGAAATTTATTCTTAGGGAAAAGAACACTAAAGCTGTGTACACTAAAACATTAAATGGCACCCTTGCACTTCGGTGATCATCTTCATTTTCAAAAGGGTAAGTTTTGTATACCATTTTCCAGCCAAAATAATTGAATACGGTAAAAAAAAGTAAAAAAGCGATTGTCCACCAAATAATCTGCCATCGGTTATAACCAAAGTCCCACCATATCCAATTGAAGAAACTGATAACCTTACCATATTTGTATCGAGAATAAGCAATATCGACATTCCGGAAGCTTGTTTTTTTATGCTCTTGTTCAAATTTTACTAGCAGATTTTCATAATTACTTTTAACGTTTTCCGGGCCAGCCCCCTCGAACAGCTTAAACTCACCGTAATAATTAAAATTTATGTTGGTTACTTCCGTATTGTAGAGCTTTAAAGTAATTTGTCTAAGTGAACTGTCACCACTCATATACAATTGTTTTTCAATATTTAGACAATTGTCAAATTCAACCGTATCCGCACTTAGGTCAAAAAGTTTACAATCTTTAGAAAATGTGCAAGAATTGAAGCGGATAATTTTAACTGATTTACCTTTTTCAAATGCTGTTATAAAGGGACCATTTAAATGACAGTTAACAAAAGTTAGTTCTTCGATTTTGCCCAAATTGGTTTTGTCTGGAAACATATCTTGATTGAGCATAAAGTAATCAATAGTATCACTATATAGTTTAACAGTACTGTGTTTTGCGTTGATTTAACCAATATCAAGTTGACTGAATTTTGAATCTCTAATAACAATTTGCGCAGTTTCGCTTTTGAAAGAAGTATTGAAAAGCTGAAAATGTCTTTTTTGGCATTGTTCGACTTCTGCGACAGCGGTTAAGTTGTTGCCCTGAATGTTCAAGTCACCTCCGTATGACCTGACGATCATAAGGTAGGGGCTGTAATTACCCATGATATTAATAGTTCCAGATATCCCTGCTAATTGGAGCGGATCATCAAAAGAATTTTCAAGTATATTGAGACTATTAGTACCCATCTTCAGGTTGAGGGATGGACAGTTATCATAATTATGTGTGACAGTTTGCAATGATTGAGAAAAATGGCAATTCCTTATTTCTATATCCGGATAAAAGAATGGTCTCTTATTTAAAGCGGATGTGTTAGTAGCTGCATTTAAAAGATGGCTAAAATAGCCGCACAATTCATAATTATAATGTAAGTCTTGTTTTCGTAAATAAAATTTATCGCGGTTATTTTCCTGTTGTTTTTCCCATTTCGGTTTACTTTCACTTGCTAAGCTCAATTTTCGAGATTGTGCCTTGCTGTTAAAGCTTATTAGGAAAAGCAATATAAAAACAAATGATTTCAAATTTGCCATGTGATCATTTGTAGTAATAGATTTGGTTTTCATGATTTTACTAAATTAATAGTATTTACTTTATACATCATATTGAATATAATTTTAATCCATAAATAAAACCAGAGGCGTAGCCTCGCCCTATTTTGTAACAACGGATTTTAATCCGTTGAGTTAAGAAAAGCAGACAAAAAAAGAACCATAGGTTCGGCCAATATAAATATGGCCCGTGCCGATGGCACTTGCTATTGGGTGTTGCCTATGCCCGCCGGGTTTTAACCCGGCGTTATCAAATTTGCCGGGCCGATGGCCCTCCCCCATAGGAGTCCTTCGGACGAAGGAGTCTCCCCGCCAGCTTTGGGTAATATTTATAGTTTAGATTTATCAGGATCGTCAAATTGCTCTTTCCGTAAAGCCACTATTGGCCATAACATTGACATACCCACCAACATAACTAAGCATATTGCAATCATAAATGGTAATGCGCCAAAATATTTCCTATCAACTACATCAATGATGACAAAAGAAATGGACAACATCGTTAGCGCATTCAATAAGGATAAGTAATAGGCCCATTTCGCCCGCTTTTTCAAACCAGCTGCGGCATAGAAAGTACTTACGGATAACTGCATCATTAATATGCCTACAACAGCATGATTTAAAAGGAAGACCGGCCAAACCAGGTTAAAATCAGTCAAAGAAAGCCCATTTTTAAAAAACCTGGTCAATTCGGGAATTACTACCATATGTATTATGGCAACAATTCCGATAATAATCCCATCAATTTTAAGAATCGTACTGGAGGTCCGAATTGCCTTAGACATTTATTTATATTGTTTTTGAAATTGGTGTGATGTATTAAATTATTGCCTGCTAATGTGCCATTAAACAATAAATTTACGTAACATAAATTTATTTAAAGTTGGCGTTTAACGGTATCCTTGATCTAATCCTGCCCCTTGATGTTGTTATCACCAACAAATATCGCATTTTGTAATTTAGCATAAAAGCCCTACCATTTGCTATGCTCCCGCAAGCGTCCCGCTTGTGGGAAACAGTTGTAACCTATTACCTGACCGCAAGCGAGAGTTGCCTGTGCCCGCCGGGTTAAAACCCGGCGTTATCAAATTTGCCGGGCCGACGGCTCTCTGAAGTAAAAAGGTTCAAATATTTCTAACGTTCGTAATTATAATCGCGCACTAACCAAAGTTTTCACGACTAACTATTGCGGGTATTCGTCAACAATTTCTGCAATGCCATCATTTAAGGCTGGCAGTTTGGTAATAATAATATCCCATGCAATATCATAATCTACACCAAAATAATCGTGTATAAGACGGTTACGGG
>CAISKH010000452.1 GCA_903885865.1 uncultured Mucilaginibacter sp. | reverse complement strand
CAGCGAATACCTGCCTCGTGGTTAAGGCATGTACAGTATAAGCGTATAGCGGGACTGCCGTTAATAGCAGCACTGCCTTTGCTTTTAAGCCCCCTCTAAATCTCCCCCGGTAGGGGAGACTTTTTGATTGTGAATGAAAGAAAATATTCTTTATAATAGGATGATTTAAAGTCTCCCCCAACCGGGGGGAGATTTAGAGGGGGCTAAATAGTCTGCCAAAGTGACATTGTCTATTTTATAATAATTTTATAATCAATATTTTAAGAGTTGTATATAAACAATTACATAACATCCTATTGCACTATCGAACATAACGTAGTGTACAAAAATGCGATCCCTTTATTTGAAAACCGGGGCGTTGATCTGCCTGCATTTTTGTTATCGGCATACCAGCATTTCGGGCTCAATTATCCTAAATTTTATAAAATGGATAACCTGAGCAAGTTAGGTTGGCTGGCTTCGGAAGTATTATTGAAGGACGATTTTATAAAAGATTACCAACCCGAAGAAGTAGGTTTGATACTATCCAACACCAACTCCAGCCTTGACAGCGACAAAAAGTATAGCAATAGTATAAACGATATTCCGAGCCCGGCGCTATTTGTATATACCTTGCCTAATATTATGATCGGTGAGATATGTATCCGCAATAATTTTAAAGGCGAGGACGCGTTTTTTATTTTTGAAAAGTTTAATGCTGAATTTATTTACTCGTACATAGATAGTTTATTGACGAATAATGTACTAAAAGCGTGTATTTGTGGCTGGGTTGACCTGGTAGATGATGAATATAAAGCGGTTTTGTTTCTGATTGAAAAGGTAGAGAGAGAGAATTCGGTACCGTTTTCGGAAAAGAACCTGGATGGTATATTTGAGTATTTGGTAATTGATAAAGTATAAATGAGTTCAACTGTATATGTTGCAGGTGTAGGCGTAATTTCGGCAATAGGGAATAATGCTGCTAAAAATCTGGCCGCGTTTGAACGTGAAGAGGCGGGTATGGCCGAAATTACGTTGATCAATACCAAACTGCATGGAAATGTACCTGTTGCAGAGGTTAAACTGAACAACACGGAATTAGCGGGTATGGCGGACTTTTCTTCCCGAGAAAGCCGTACTACACTTTTGAGCCTGATAGCCGGCCAGGAGGCTTTAAAAGACGCTGAAATTGATAATTTATCCTCATTACGTAGCGGGTTTGTTTCGGCAAATACGGTAGGCGGGATGGATAAGAGTGAGAATTTTTTTATTGAGTTTACAAAAAACAACAGCAAAGGCAAATTGCGTGATGTATTTGATCACGAATGTGGCAGCATGACCGAAGCCGTTGCCGACGTATTGGGAATAACAGATTATATGACTACCATCAGCACAGCATGTTCGTCATCGGCCAATGCTATATTTTATGCTGCAAGACTGATAAAAAACGATTTGCTGGATGTGGTAGTTGCAGGCGGAGCAGATTCATTGACGAAATTTACCCTGAACGGTTTTAACACCCTGATGATACTGGATAAAGAGTTTTGTAAACCTTTTGAC
Source organism: uncultured Mucilaginibacter sp. (assembly GCA_903885865.1). Lineage (GTDB taxonomy): Bacteria > Bacteroidota > Bacteroidia > Sphingobacteriales > Sphingobacteriaceae > Mucilaginibacter. Next base: position 521 of record CAISKH010000452.1, on the reverse strand, counting down.
GATAACCGCGAGGGATTAAACTTAGGTGAAGGTGCGGGGTATGTGGTACTGGTTTCAGAGAAAGTGGCTAAAACTTTAAATAAACCTGTATACTGCAAACTAAGCGGCTATAATAACAGTAACGACGCCTATCATCAAACCGCTTCATCACCTGATGGCGCCGGGTCATACCTCGCTATGAAAGGTGCTTTGGCTAAAAGCGGCTTGCAGCCATCGGATATTGATTACATTAACCTGCATGGAACAGGTACGCCTAACAATGATAGTGCCGAGGGCACGGCTATAAAACGCTTGTTCGGGCCGCATTACCCGCCTATGAGTTCTACCAAGTCATTTACCGGACATACGTTGGGGGCGAGCGGTGGCATTGAAGCGGTGTTTTCTGTTTTAGCCATAAAACATGGTTTGATCTATCCTAACCTGCGTTTTAAAACGCCTATGATGGAGTTAGGTCTTGTACCCGAAAAGCACCTTTTAAAGGGGCAAAAGATCAATCATGTGCTGTCAAACTCATTTGGTTT
>CAISKH010000451.1 GCA_903885865.1 uncultured Mucilaginibacter sp. | reverse complement strand
ATGAAACAATCTTTGCCGGATAATAAGGAACGAGTGCTTTCTCTTTTAGAGGAGGCCTATGCCTGCAGGGCAAATAATTTAAATAAAAGCACCGCACTTGCTAAAGAAGCACTTGCTATTAGCCGCAAAATGGATGATGTAGCGCTTTTAGCCAAAAGTTTGAGCCAGCTCGCGCTTTTCTCTATGATACAGGGCGAATATGAGCAGGCGCTGAGTATGTCGGCAGAAGCTATTAACTATTTCGAAGGGCTGAACGATGAGATTGGTATTGCCAATGCCAAGTATAATATTGCCGGGGTATATTATAAAAGCGATAATTACCACTTAGGTTTAATTAACCTTATTGATTGTATTAATACCTACCGTAAATATAATGATTATCATAACCTGGCCAGGGCACATAAATCGTTAGGCACGCTTTATGATTATTTTGGCGACGAAAAAAACTCTATAAAAACGTATGAAGAGGCAATAGCCGTATCAAAAATGGCAGGCGATCTTAACCTCGAATCAAATGCTTACAATCCACTCTCGGCCATTTATCTGAAACAAAAAAATATAGAGAAAGCCTATGAGTTGATAGACCGTTCAATAACTATAAAAAAGCAAACCAATGATATCCGCGGGTTAGCTTTTGGTTTTTATGGCCGGGGCAAAATATATATTGCCCAGAAAAGATTTAAGGACGCAGAAGATGACCTGATAGCGTCAATAAATATTCACCAGGAAATGGGCGAAACGCTTGGCCTTGGCATGGCATGGCATAGGCTGGCGTTTCTGTATGTAGAGATGGGGCAGCTGGAAAAAGCCAAAGATATATTGAAACCGTGCCTGAAACACAGTACCGACTACCATTTGATAATGGTTACATTTAAATGCTATTACCTTTATTACCGGATATATAAACTGGAAAACGATCCGATTAAAGCGCTTCAATACTTAGAGCTGTATTTTAAAGAAAAAGAAACCGTTATTAATACCCAAACACTTAAGGTGATCGAGAACTATGAAATGATCACTAAAATGGATTCGCTAAGAAAAGAGGCACAGATGCAATTGGAAAAAGCGGAGATCATTGAAAAAAAGAATCACGCGGAGCAGGTTGCCCTTGTAAAACAAGAGTTTTTGTCGACAATGAGCCACGAGATCAGAACACCATTAAACGCCGTAATCACCATTTCTTCATTATTGGCTGATAAAACCGACAAAGCGGAGCAGGAGCTTATTGATGCCCTTAGGTTTGCCTCAAACAACCTGCTGCTGCTTGTTAACGATATTCTTGATTTTAGTAAACTTGAGGCCGGAAAAGCGAAGCTGGAAGCCCGCCCGGGTAATTTTAAGCTGTTGCTGGAAAATATAAAGAAGACTTACGAAAGTCTTGCCCGCGAAAAGGGGTTAAAACTGAACCTGAAAATTGATGATGGCATTGCGGAATCATATATAATAGACGAAACAAAATTAGCCCAGATATTGGGTAACCTTATAACTAATGCTATAAAGTTTACTTACCATGGCAGCGTAGCTATTGAAATAGAAAAATTAAAAATAGGCGCCAATGAGGATGAGTTACGCTTTAAAATTAATGATACCGGTATTGGCATTGATGAAGATTTCAAGGATATTATTTTCGAAAGTTTCTCCCAGCCCAAACCCGTTACCACTAAAAAACAGTCGGGCTCGGGGCTTGGCCTGGCAATTGTTAAAAAACTGGTGGCCCTTCACGGAAGTACGATTATGGTAAATAGCACTGTGGATAAAGGATCAAGCTTTTATTTTGACCTTAAGCTCGCAAAATCACCAACCCCAGATAAGGCACTTTTAAAACACACCGATAGCCTACAGAATAAAACTGTACTATTGGCCGAAGATAATTTAATAAATGCTATGGTAATAAGCAAGTTGCTTGGCAATTGGAAAATAATAGTAGAACACACCAAAAATGGTTTCGATACGGTTGAAAAATCAAAGCAAAAAACTTTCGATTTTATTTTGATGGATATTCATATGCCCGAAATGGATGGTTTTGAAGCTACCAAACATATTCTCACCCCAGGAAATCCGAACAATAAAACACCCATATTTGCATTAACCGCTGATATAACGGCAGAAAACAACGAAGAATATCACCGTTTTTTTAATGGCTTTTTAAGAAAACCCATTGAGTTTGATAAATTGTACGATGCCTTGATAAATAATATACCGGTTTAAAGCTGGCGCTATTTAAACGGAGAAGATAGCCTAAAAAAAGGAGAAGTCCGCTAAAACTTCTCCTTTAAATTAACTGATCTCATTATTCTCATAAAGAACGAATTGGTTTAGTTCGATTGTAACAAGTGCACAAAGGTATAAATATCTATGTACTAAGTAGAATAAATTTTTAATTTCTATTTTGTCTCTTTTTCCCAACAAAAAAAGGCATATACATACGCTAACCGCTTATATATATGCCTTTTAAAATTATTGGACTTTTCTGTTTTTTTATTTCATACCGTCACTAATGGTATTAATGGCGGTTAAGTGCCCCTTAATGGTGGGCAATGTTTTTAGCACAAAAGCATTCAGGTCAGGGTCTTTTATTTTTTTTGCGCCGTCTTCAAACATAT
>CAISKH010000450.1 GCA_903885865.1 uncultured Mucilaginibacter sp. | reverse complement strand
TCATTTCATGATGCTTTATACCTGCGTAAGGTACTAGGTTTAAGGCCCGCCCCCGAGTTTGAACAATGGCTGATGAAGCAGGGGATCATAGACGATAAGGGTAATTTGCAGGCAGTTAGTTCAACACATGGATTGCTTGCAGGCGCAGGTTTTAAAAAATGAAAAAAGAGATAAAACCCGTTGAACCATTAATTGCCCTGCAGGAATTTACAGCGGCCCGGATAGCAATAGGTAGGGCGGGTACAAGTATTCCGGTTAAACAATCGCTGGAGTTTAAACTGGCCCACGCTCACGCGCGAGACGCGGTGTATTCTGAATTGGATATAGAGGGGCTAAGCGAAAGCCTCAAACAGTTCGGTTTGCCTGTGCTGCATTTACATAGCAAGGCCGGGTATAGAGAACAATACCTGCAAAGGCCCGACCTGGGGCGTAGCTTAAATGAGGAATCGTTAATTGAACTGGCTGATCATAATAGCCCAACAGATATTTCGATCATTATAGCCGACGGCCTGTCGGCAATGGCAGTTAATGCGAATGCAATGGGTTTGTTAGAACTGCTGGTGCCTTTATTATTATCGGCAAACTTAAAATTAGCGGGTATAAGCCTGGTTAAGCAGGGGCGGGTGGCTATCGCCGATGAAATAGCATCAGCATTAAATGCCAAATTATCATTAATGCTTATTGGTGAACGCCCAGGTTTAAGCTCGGCAGACAGTATTGGCGTTTATTTAACCTTTAATCCTAAACCGGGTTTAACCGATGAAGCGCGCAACTGTGTTTCTAATATAAGGCCGAAAGGGCTTTCAAATACACAGGCATCAAAAAAAATATTTTACCTGGTACAGGAATCCTTTAAAAGAAAACTATCAGGTTTTCTTTTAAAGGACAATGCCGGCTTGCTTGAATAGCAACGTGCTGAATTTATTAATCAAATTTTTTGAACGGTATAATATAACCCTGATAACCCACAGGATCTAACTCGGTTGTAGTAAAAGTAACCGACACTTGTACAACATCTTCACTTATAATGCTAAGTACGATCTGTGCAACATTCCCAAAATCAGTCGACCCGGGCTTTGGCGCTATAAAAAGGTCATATTGATAAGGGCTCGTTGATCCCGATTTATGCTGTGATTCATAAACAAAATTGTTGGAGGTAAATTTAACCCGACGGCCTGCATTGTTAATAGCGTCGCCGCCGTAATAAGGCAAATCGCATGTAATAACGCCATGGCTAATACTTATATTAGAGTTCCCTGCCATATTAACCGGATTGGCGGTTGACGCTCCGGCTGCCTTAGGAAAAGCTTTTTCCATAACAATACTCCAATCAGCGGTATCTATCATTTTTTGATACGCCGCAATCTTGGCAGCTTTTTTATCTACTTTAGGTTTTTGGGCCTTTACCGTGTTAATACATAATAAAGTAACTGTAAAAATCAACAGTGTTTTTAATATAGTCTTCATTGTTTTAAATGGTTAGTTGGTGGTTTATAATAAGTTTTTAAAGCTAATAAAGTTTTTTTAGAAAAAATATAATGATGACTTTTTCTTATTTTTCCTTTTTCTGCTCATCAATATATCCGGTAAATGAAATACTCTCGCGGTTAAGGCACATTACCTGCAAAGACGCAAACCCATCGGCAGATATGGATAATCTTAATAACTGTGCATCTTTTACGCCCGACATATCTTTTTCTGTTGGTTTAATAACAATATTCCAACTGCCATTTTTATTTTGGGTTGCTTTATAATCAAAATGGGTAGCCGTCAACTTTATTCCGCCCTCGCTCACATCAAGAGGGGCCGAATAAGCCGTCCCGAAATAAGGCAGGAAAATAACAATTTTGCCTTTTGAAACAGTTACATCATATTCGCTGCTTAATTCTTTGCCGCCGCCGGCAAAAGGGTTAACATGCTCAGCTTTAAAAACGTAGTTCATCGAATTTATAATTCTTGCAGTTTCTTCCGCTTTGGCGGCTTTTTTATCCGCTTTTGCAGTTTGGGCCCGGGCCGGATTAAAGCATAATATTCCTATCAATAGTATGCCCGATATTTTTATTAAACTTTTCATTGTTAATTGTTTATATAGACATATAACGTTATAAAAGGTTTATTGTATATGAAATCACCTAATATTTGCACAAACATAACGCCGTCTTTAACATAACCATAATTTTTTTATGGTATGATGCAGTACCTATCCAATTTCCATAAACAAAAGAAAATTAACATGAAGGCAGATGCCAGGGCCGGTTAAACAGCCGATAATAAAGCAATTGAAATCAAAAAAAAAGGGACTATCGTTTAAATGAAGTAAACATAGTCCCTTTAGATACTCGCTATGTTAATAGGCTCAAATCAAATTTACGCTTCGGTTTACAAACTCGGTAAGTTCGGCGCCGGTTAGCAAGCCTTGCGACAACAGGGCCAGGTCAAATGCTTGTTTGGCTAATTGCGATTGTACGTCCTCATTCTCTTCCTGCAAAATGCGGCTTACCAGTTTATGGTTGCCGTTAACTACTACTTTATAATTATCAGGCATGCTGCCGTAAAAACTCATGCCGCCGCCCATGGCCGCCATATCTTTCATGCGGCGCATAAACTCGTCCATGGTTACCGTGACGGGCAATTCATCGGGGTTCAGGCTTTCCAGTTCAACTTTATAGGCAGGCTTGTTGATGGCTTTATCAAAAATAGCCTTTACGCTGGCTGCCTGTTCTTCGGTTAATACGTGTTCGGGGGTATCATCCTTTTTTATCAGTTTGTCTGCAACGTCGGCATCAACACGTTTTAATGATGTCTTTTCCAGCTTTTGTTCCAGGTGGCTGATGAAGTGGTTATCAATAGGCGTATCCATCACCAATACATCGTACCCCTTTTTATTGGCTGATTGTAT
>CAISKH010000449.1 GCA_903885865.1 uncultured Mucilaginibacter sp. | reverse complement strand
GCTTTGCCTGGTACTAACATACTTGATTTAGCTGTAGACCGAAAACTGCTAACCTTGCTTAAATTACCATTTGATGTTATCCCGGTTTGTGTTACCTTAACTTGTAGTCGGTAAACTAAAAAGCCTTCAGCTTCGGCAGTATTATTAAATAATGCCCTAAAAAAATGCCGTATGGAGCCTTGATAGGCCGTTTTCCGGCTATCTATCCATTGCTTTTGTTCCACGTCAGTACCTTTTATTTCTTCAAAATAGGGTTTCCCTTCATAAGAAAAAACGTCATTATTGACATCAAGTTGAAAACTGGTTAACAGATAATTAACCTTATAACCAAGCGCCTGGTTTTCAATAACTATAAAATCGTCAGAGTGGGCCTCCAGTATGTCTTTATCCTTGTTATAATGCAGTTTAATAACATCGGGGTTCACTATTTTACATTGGGCCGCGTTTGCCGATTTGCCTATAAAATTTTCGGTAAACAGCCGGAGGTACCTGGCACGGTTAGGGTCGGTTTTGGCATTGATAACCACTTCATTAAGCGTTGTAGCATTTGGGGTTAATTTTACGGTTATACTAACCGATTGCTTTTGAATATTGATATTTTGGTTATAAGAATTAAAACCGATCATTTTAACCACTAATTCATAAGTCCCCGGTTGCAGGCCGGTCAGGCTGAACACCCCTTCGCCATTAGTTATGGTTATTATTTTCGAGTTGGTTAAAAATACAGTCGCCCCGGGGACGGTTTCTCCTTTTCCATCTACTACTTTACCGCTTATAGAATAAGTTTCCCGGGCCTGATTTACAACAGGTGCGATAAGGGTTCCCTCTTTTTTCCTGATCGCTATTGTCTTATCAAATATCTTATAAGATAGCGGTTGGTCTTTAATTACAGCATTAAGGGCCTGTTCAAGCGTGACATTCTGGAGCGCTACAGTTACTTTACCGGCTTTCGCAATATCATCGTGGTCATAAAACAGCTGATAACCACTTTGCTGCTTAATAGCGTTCAATACAGTTTCCATAGACGCCTGGTTTTCTTTCAGCGTGATCCGCTGGCTCAACGCCGCTGTGCAAAGGCCGGTTAGAAACAGGACCGTAAAAATGGTCGTTTTTATTAATCTTTTTATTAAAATGATCTTTTTCATCGTGTCACAATAATTTTCTTTCCCTGCCGGCCGTCAGGCGCGGCTTCAATTTTAAAATGCACCCCGGTATAGCTTAATATCTCCAGTAATTTGGAAGCATTAACGTTGCGTGAAATATCACCGCTGAAGTGCCTTTGGGGAATATCTCCTTCGTATTGTATGTCCACATCATACCACCGCGCAGCCTGCCGCATTACCGCTGCGATGCTGGCATTATCAAACCGGAAAAGGCCGTTTTTCCAGGCAATCGCTTCCCCGGTGTTGACATTCTTTAAAACCAGTATCTGTTGCGTAGCGCCAATAACGGATTGCTGGCCCGGTTTAAGTACCCTTGCATAAGCGTTATTTGAAACCTTAACAGCGCCGGCTAACAGGGTAGTTTTAACAATCGGCTCATCAGGGTAAGCATTGATATTGAAATGGGTGCCAATATCCTCAACAGTTTGGCCGTTACAGGTTACCCGGAACGGTTTTGCCGCGTTATGTACAACTTCGAAATACGCCTGCCCGGTAATTGCAACTGTTCTGTTGGTACCTGTAAATGCT
>CAISKH010000448.1 GCA_903885865.1 uncultured Mucilaginibacter sp. | reverse complement strand
GGTTCTATACAAAAAGAAGAACTCATCGTAGGTATCGACCTGGGCACTACTAATTCGTTGGTGGCCTTTATTAACCCCGATAAAAACCCACAGGTAATTAATGATACCGGCAAAGGTGTTTTGGTGCCTTCCATTGTACACTTTGGTAAAGCCGGCGAGGTTACGGTTGGTAATGAAGCAAAGAATTATTTAATAACCGATCCACAAAATACTATATTCTCGGTTAAACGGTTACTGGGCCGCTCGTATAAGGATATTGAAAATTATAAAGACTTCTTCTCGTACAAAGTTATTGACGACGACAGCGAAAGCCTGGTAAAAATAAATGTGAATGGTAAATTTTACACCCCCATCGAATTATCGGGCCTGATATTAAAAGAGCTAAAGGCCCGTGCCGAACATGCCTTAAAAACCCCGGTTAACCGCGCGGTTATCACCGTTCCTGCTTATTTTAACGATTCGCAGCGGCAGGCCACGCGCGACGCGGGTAAACTGGCCGGGCTGGATGTCTTGCGTATTGTGAACGAACCTACAGCCGCAAGCCTGGCTTATGGCATCGGCTTAAACCCGGAAGAAACTAAAACCATAGCTGTTTACGACCTAGGGGGCGGCACGTTTGATGTATCTATCCTGCAAATACAGAATGGTATTTTCGAGGTGCTATCAACTAACGGCGATACTTTTTTAGGCGGCGATGATTTCGACCGCGCCATTGTGGACTACTGGATAGAGAAAAATCAGCTGAACAGAGCAGATATTATAGCTAACAACGAACTGGCGCAGGAACTCCGCCTTAAAGCCGAAGAAGCTAAAAAGGCGTTCGCGCATCAAAGTTTGGTTAATGAAAAAATAGGTGATGTGTGGTATACGCTTGACCGCAATACCTTCGAACAATTAATTCTGCCTAAAGTACAGCAAACCATCATTGCCTGCGAAAACGCTTTAAAGGATGCCAAACTTACCATCGACCAAATTGATGAAGTGGTAATGGTTGGTGGCTCAACCCGCACGGGATTGGTTAAAAAAATGGTGGGCGAGTTTTTTAAGCGCCCTGTTCATGATGAGGTTAACCCGGATGAAGTGGTAGCCTTAGGGGCCGCTATACAGGCCGATATTTTAGCCGGCAACCGTAAAGACATATTATTGCTGGATGTTACCCCCCTTTCCTTAGGTATTGAAACAATGGGTGGTTTGATGGATGTTATTATTCCGCGTAATTCAAAAATACCAACCAAAGCGGGCAGGCAATATACAACCTCGAAAGACGGGCAGGTAAACATGAAAATTGCCGTGTACCAGGGCGAGCGCGACCTTATAAAAGAAAACCGCAAGTTGGCAGAATTTGAACTGAAAGGCATACCATCAATGCCCGCGGGCTTCCCTAAAGTGGATATTAACTTTTTGCTGAATGCCGATGGCATATTAAAAATACAGGCAGTGGAGCTGCGCTCAGGTGTGAAACAGGAAGTGGAGGTTAAGCCAACTTACGGCATTACCGACGACCAGGTAGAACAAATGCTGATGGATAGCATAACCCACGCCAAAGAAGATGTAAGCCAGCGTATGCTGATAGAGGCCCGCACCGAAGGCGAACAAATGGTGTATACTGTTGAGCGTTTTGTACAAAAGAATGGCAGCCATCTTTCGCCCGACGAATTAGCCGCGACCAATAACTATATCGAATCGTTAAAAGCTACGCTTGCTAACGGCGAAAAAGACGCGATATTGAAAAAAATTGATGAGGTAAATGAATTTACCCGCCCCTTTGCCGAGCGCTTAATGGACCAGGCGATAAGCCATGCTATGAAGGGGAAGAGTATAGAATAAGGCGAAAGGTTGAAAGGTAAAGGGTAAACGGCTTTTTAACACTTCACGGTTTTCTTCTTCTTCCCCAGCGATCCCCGGCTTTTGGCTTTTTCAATATACTCTGCTGCGGCGGGTGTTTTACAGGCTGTGCCTTCTTTTATTACGGTTACCGGGCCTATGGCCTTTGCAGCAACAATAGCTTTTTCGCTCAAGGGCACAACATAACTTCCTACCGAAATGATAAAATTATTCATGGCGCCACGCACGCGGTTTGGTGAAGTATGGATAGTTTTTTCTACCCTATCCAATAATGCTGTTAAAGCAGCAATATCCAGTTCGTCATCAGGCTTTAGCGAAACCAGGGCGCTGAGGGTTGCCCACCCCGCGACAGCGATATATTCCTGATCGCTGCCAATCCATTCCATTCCCATTTCATACCCATAATTGCTTTCGGCAGCCACCCAGGGCACCGTATTGCCACTAATATTATCAGATAAGGCTTGCTCTGCCCAGGCGCACAGATCAGCTTTGGTCATTTTCGCATCATCGGCAATTAAGCCGGCCAGGTATTGCGCGTCGGCATTGCCGGTTGCGTACAGGTCTTTGGCCAACTGGTAATTTGTTTTAACCCTTTTTTGGATGGTTTTTAAATGCTCTACCTTAACCCCAAAAAATGGCTCTTTAACCCCGTGTTTCAACAATATTTTTTTAATACTATCGCTGCCCATTCTTT
>CAISKH010000447.1 GCA_903885865.1 uncultured Mucilaginibacter sp. | reverse complement strand
GACCTGACGGCCGCCCAGCACAATATATTTTTAAAAGGATTTTTTAACAAGAAAAAGAAGGCTGAGAAAGCCAAACAGGACTCTATAAACAAGGCTTAGGGGGTGGCAGGAAAAAAACAATAAAAAGCCAATTTCAAAAAAATAGGATAAAAAAAATAAATTATACATACATTTATAGACTGATTAATCGGTCTGTATTGGATAAAAAGGAAAAAATATTAGCAACCGCGCTGCGTTTATTCGTGGCTGATGGGTTTCATGGCACGCCAACCAGCAAAATAGCGCTGGAGGCCGGCGTTGCTAATGGTACGCTGTTTTATCATTATAAAACCAAGGAAGAGCTAATGGTAGCGCTTTATAACAGCATAAAGAGCGAACTGGCAAACAATATACTTTCCTTTGTGCAGGCAGAAGGCTTTATTACTACCAGGTTCAAGAACATTTTTATTCATTCGGTTCATTGGGCGCTCAAAAACCCCGAAAAGTTTTATTATATACAGCAATTTAATTTTTCGCCCCACCTGGTTAAAGTGCCTAGGGGTGTTTTTAAACAACAGGCCATGCCTTATACCCAGCTTATAGGTGAAGGCATACGAAAGAAATTACTACGGCAACAGCCCGTTGAGCTGGTTACCGCCCTGTTTAACGGCCAGGTTTACGGCATTTACCAATATTTAAAAGCTGCGGATCTGGATGCAGGAGAGCAGGAAAAAAAAATTAATGATGCCTATGATATGGTTTGGGACATGTTGAAATATATGTAACACCAAAATTTCAACATAGCACAAAAAAAGAAGCGCCGGAAATTTCCGGCGCTTCTTTTTTGCTTAAAACCTATCAGTAATTATAGGTTGCTGGTAATTGCCGGATCCATCGGCTTAACAGCCGAACGGAAACGGTGTATCAGTTTGCCATTCTCATCTAACAGAAATTTTTCGAAGTTCCATTTAATTTCTCCCGTGAAATCAGGGTTCGCGGTTTCGGTTAAGTATTTAAATAAAGGTGCAATATCATCGCCCTTCACGCTAACCTTTTCGCTCATGGGGAAAGTAACTGAGGCATAAGATGAACAAAACGCCTCAATTTCCGAATTGCTGCCAGGCTCTTGTCCGCCAAAATTATTTGCCGGGAACCCAACTACAACCAACTTGTCTTTGTATAGCTCCGATAGCTTTTGCAGATCGGTGTATTGTGGGGTATAGCCGCATCTTGAAGCAGTATTAACTACTAATATTTTTTTGCCCCTATATTTGGCGAGGGAAAAATCATCCCCCTTTATTGTTTTCAGTTTAAAATCATAAACCGAGGCAGGAGCGCTTATAAACAACAGCGCGAAAAAAATTGCTAATATTTTCATGGTATTAAAGTTTTGATGACAGTTTTAAATATTGATTTAGTAAAATTAGCTAATAAAACTTCTTTTAGCCAAATAGTAATCTTCTTTTTCTGTCATTTTTTTCTTCGAGGCGGCGGTTTTGTCTTTATAGCCCAGTAAATGGAGCACGCCGTGTATCATTACGCGGTGCAGTTCATTAGTTGCGGATACCTTAAAAGTTGCGGCATTTTCAATAATGCGGGGTATGGAGATAAATATATCACCCGTTATTTCCCCTGTTACCGTCGAGTTATCAAAGGTAATAATATCGGTATAAGTGTCATGTTTAAGGTATTGCCGGTTGATCTGCAACAGGTACACATCCGAACAAAATATATACGTGATTTCCTTCAGATGAAAACCTTCGGCAACAAGGGTTTCATTAACCCATCGCCGCACATTCTTTTTGTCTTTTAGTTTGTAGCTTATATCTTCCTCAAAAAACCGGATAGCGGGCATTATATTTTAAATAGCAGTTCAACCTCATTGCCTTTGGCATTAAATACGCACTGGTCGGCAAGGTGTTTAACAATAAAAACACCGCGCCCTGTTAGCTTTTCCAGGTTCTCGTCGGCGGTGGGGTCGGGCAGGTGAACATAATCAAAGCCTTCGCCCTCGTCTGTAATGGTCCACAGGGCACGTTTGGCGTCAACTTCGGCATTTATAATAACCTTTTTAGTGGGATCTAATTTATTGCCATGTATAATAGCGTTAATAACCACTTCGTTTAAGCACGTCATCATATTGGCGAAAGTATCGTCGCCAATTTGATGTTTATCAGCAATTTCTTCTATCAAATTTTCCAATAGTGTTATGCTTTCCCGCACAGACGGCAGCTGTAACGTATATAGTTCGGTAGTTTGAATAGGGGCCTGGTCCATATTATTTGGCATTGAGTTGATCAAAGTAAGATTTTATTTTTTGCTTATAATACAAATTTAGCGCGGGGGGTACGGTTCTAATTTGTTCGGTTTGTTTTTCTTTTACTTGTTGGTAGTCTTGTAATGCTTTTATATATCCCGGTGGCAAGTCCTTCCCTGCATGGCTTTCGCGTTTTTCATCTTGCTCGCGTTCTTGTTCGGCCTTTTCGGCCTCCAGCAAACGTGTTTGAATTTGCTGTTGCCTTTTCAGCGCTTCATCTGTTATTCTCCTGTTTACGAGATCTTTCTCAGTTTGTTCCATTTGCTGCGATATTTTATCCGCATTTTTTATTCCGGCCCCGCCATCCTTACCTTGTTCACTGTTAATTTGTTCCAGTGTTTGCCTTATCATTTGCTGTTCTCGTGCAAGCCTGGCCAGTTGTTCGCTCATTTGCCCGCGCTGACTTTGCCCTTTGTTGCTCCCCTGCTGTTCCTGCTGCTGCAGCTGATCACGCATTTTTTGCATATTCTGGTTTAGCTTCTCCTGCATTTGGCGCAATTGCGAAACAGACATTTGTTGTTTTGGCTTGCCCTTTCCGCTTTTTGAGCTGCTCATTTTAGCCTGCAGTTGGCTAAGCGCATCGCTCAACATTAATGCCAGGTTGTTCATTGATGTCATGGCATATTGTTGATTGCTGTTGGCTTCCTGGGTTCGCCTGTCGCCCAGATTGTTAAGAGCAGCGTCAATACGTGTATTTATTGCCGATATTTCCCTGTTAACAGTCGATTGTATTTGCGGGATGCGTTTGCTCAAAGCATAGAGGCTGTCTTCGGCGGTTTTTAAATTATCTTTAATGTTTTTTTGTGTTTGGGCAAGTGTAATATATTGAGGATTGACCTGGCTGGTAGTTCTCAAATCTTCCATTACCTTTTCCTGGCCAAACGAGCTGTTCACCAGGCTTTTAAGCAATTCGCGCAACTGCTTGGCGTCAACCTCGGTCTCCTTTTCATCCTGTTCTTCCTCCTCCTGCTGCATTTTTTGGGCGAGCTGCTTCATCTGTTTAGATGATTGCTGCTGCGATTGTGATGCTTTCGACTTGTTGTTTTTTGATAAATGTTGTGAGCTCTGATCCATCTTGTCCTCAATGCTTTTTTCTTCGCTTTTTGGATTTTCAAAGTTCTGCTTGTTCTCTTCTTTATTCAGGTCCTCCAAAGCTTTCTCTATATCCTGGAATTCCTTGTTGAGTTTATCCTGTTCGCTTTTAAGGTCCTTCTCGCCGTCTTTCTGCTGGTCTTTTTGATTAGCAGCGTCTTTTTGTTGCTGGTCTTTTTGATTGGCTGCGTTCTTTTGTTGCTGATCTTTTTGATTGGCTGCGTCTTTTTGCTGCTGGTCTTTTTGATTAGCCGCGTCTTTTTGCTGCTGGTCTTTTTGAT
>CAISKH010000446.1 GCA_903885865.1 uncultured Mucilaginibacter sp. | reverse complement strand
ACGCGTCATCGCGAGCGGCAGCGTGGCGATCTCTGCACATGCTAAGAGAGAAATTTATCCTTGTGACATCATCCTCCCGCTCAATTGCCGCCGGGGCTGTCACTTTTGGCTTAGGCACAAAATAACCAAAACTAAGCGTAGCGACCTCATGAACACCTTTAAAAAACAAATAATAAGTGAATAAACCCCAAGTCAGGACGATCGCTGCCACCTCACAGGCCATACTCCCGGCCGCGCGCCCTGACGGGCCTTTGCGCTCTTTTCGGTTTGTCGGTTAGTCCGGGATCGCAAATCCGACTAACGTTTAAAGTATTGCGCCTCCGCACCATTCTTTTCCACTAAAATTTATACATTTGAATATCGTCTTATTGCTGTCAAAAAAATGCACTTCTTATATCCTGCTTTTTTATTTGCATTACTATCCCTGGCCATCCCAGTATTGGTGCACCTGTTCAATTTCAGGCGGTACCAGAAGGTCTATTTCAGCAATGTGCAGTTCCTGAAAGAGATACAGGAGCAGCAATCGTCGCGCAGAAATTTGAAAGAGCGGTTAATATTGGCCGCGCGCCTGTTGTCGCTTCTGTTCCTGGTATTGGCGTTTGCGCGGCCCTATATTTCCGGGCAGCATAATACCAATGCCGGTACGCAGCGGGTGGTGAGCGTTTTTTTAGATAATTCCTATTCTATGGAAACCCTTAACCGCGAGGGTTCCTTGCTGGATGAAGCCAAACGCAGGGCAAAAGAGATTGCTTCGGCCTATTCCATGAACGACCGCTTTCAACTGCTTACTCAGGATTTTGAAGGCAAGCACCAGCGTTTATTGAGCCGCGAGGATTTTAACGACGAAGTTGATAAGATCAAAATAAGCCCCCGCAGCCGCGACTTGCAACAGATTATTAACCGGCAGCAAAATTTACTGAACATGCAGCCCGGCGCGAGTCGTACTGTATACGTTGTATCCGATTTTCAAAAGAATATAACAAACGGCCAGCCGCTAAAAATTGATACCGGTATACGCGTTAGCCTGGTGCAACTGAGCGCCAATACGCCCGCGAATGTGGCGGTTGATTCGGTATGGCTGTTAAGCGCCATACACCGCCCCGGCGAAACGGAGAAGCTGGTAGTTAAACTGCATAATTATGCCGGGGAAAGCTCAACAAAAATACCGCTTAAGCTCATTATAAACGGCGAACAGAAGGCATTAGGCGGTTTTACCCTAAGTGCCCGTTCGACTCAAAACGATACGCTCACATTTTCTGGGTTAAACCCTGGCTGGCAGCGGGGCGAAATAACTTTGCAGGATAACCCGGTTACCTTTGATAACCAGTTTTATTTCAGCTTTAATGTAAAGCAGCAAATGACAGTATTGCTCATTGACGGTGGCACTGCCAACCCCTATTTAAAGGCGGTATTTGGTGCCGACCAATTTTTTAACGCCAGCCGCGTACCCGATGGGAATGTTGATTACGCAGGCTTAAGCGCCTATCCGTTAATTGTGATAAGCGATGTTAAATCGGTTTCGGCAGGATTATCGCAGCAGTTAAAAACCTATGTAAGCAAGGGGGGCACTTTAGCGGTGTTCCCGGCTGCTGAAGCTGACCTGGCCAACTACCGCGATTTTTTACAGCAGTTCGGTGCTTCTTATCCCGAAAAATTAATTACAGAAAATGCCAAAGTATCGGCGCTTAACTTACAGAACCCGGTATTTAAAAATATTTTTGAGGACCTGCCCAAAAATCCCGATCTGCCTGTGGTGAAAAAATATTACCAGTTAAGCGCAGCATCGGGCAGTAATGAAAGTTTGATGCAGCTGCCGGGGGGCCAGGCTTTCTGGACCGGGTATAATAGCGGCAAGGGCAAGGTATATGTTTCGGCGGTCCCTTTAAATGAAGATTTCGGCAACCTGCCGCGTCACGCGCTTTTTGTGCCCATTATGTTCCGGATAGCCTTATTAAGCGGGCACGACCAGCCCTTGTTTTATACCCTGGGGCATGATGAAACCGTGGAAAGCACCCCGCTGCAAACATCAGAAAAACAGTTGCTTAAATTAGTTAAAGGTAAACAAAGCATCATCCCTGACGTGAGGCAGCAGGAGGGAAGTACGCTTTTATATGTGTCTGACCAATTGCAGGAAACCGGCTTGTACGATCTTAAAAAGCAGGATAGCACGGTATCGGTAATGGCATTTAACGATAACCGGAGCGAATCGGACATGAGTTATTTTACCCCGGCCCAACTGGATAAAATAGTACCAAGTGCAAGCGGCGTTATAGAGGCGGGTAAAGGCTCGTTAAAGGATATTGTGAGTCAGAAAAATATCGGTATGCAATTATGGAAACTTTGTATAATTTTGGCGTTGATCTTTCTGGCTGCCGAAATACTGCTTATTAAGTTCTATAAGGCTGATAAACCGGTACTTTTACAACCAGAAGGGCCCATACCAAATTACTCTTAAGGCAGCGCTAATGAATTTGCTTATCAAATCTGCTACAATAGTTGACCCCAACTCATCATTCAATAAAAAAGTTGCCGATATTCTAATAAAAAACGGAACGATAACAGAGATCGCTACCGACATTAACACCGATACAGAGTTTTTTGATGCTGAAGGCAAACAGGTTTCGCCCGGTTTTTTTGACCTGAACTGTAATATCGGCGAGTTAGGGCTGGAAACCAAGGAGGACCTGCAAACCGGCACAAAGGCCGCCGCGGCAGGTGGCTTTACAGGGATTGCCTTAATGCCCAACACCCAGCCGCCCGTACACTCAAAATCAGAAGTGGAATATTTGCTCAACCGCGCTAAAAATAACCTTGTTGATGTTTACCCGTTAGGTTCCATATCACATAAAAGGGAGGGTAAGGATCTTGCCGAAATGTATGATATGTACCTGAGCGGCGCAAAAGCCTTTACCGATGGCAACCGCCCTGTGCAGGATGCCGGACTGATGGAGCGCGCCCTGTTGTACACCAAAGGGTTTGAAGCGCTGGTGTTCTCCTATCCCGAAGATACAGCCATTGCCGGCAAAGCCAAAGTAAACGAAGGCGAAATGAGTACCCTGCTGGGTATGAAAGGCATACCCTCGCTGGCCGAGGAACTGATGGTGGCCCGCGACCTGTACCTGGCCGAGTACACCGGCTCGAAAATACATTTCAGTACCATATCGACTGTCCGGTCAGTCGAATTAATCAGAGATGCACGCGCGAAAGGCTTGCAAGTAACCTGCGATGTAGCCGCCCATCACCTGGTGCTTACCGATGACGCTTTATCGGGCTTTGACAGCCTTTATAAAGTTAAGCCGCCGCTACGTACCCTTAAGGATGTAAACGCGCTTATAGCGGGCTTAAAAGACGGCACCATCGATGCTATTGTATCGCAGCATACCCCGCATGAAATAGAGTTTAAAGATGTAGAGTTTGAAGTGGCAGAATATGGCATCACCGGTTTTCAAACCACCCTTGCACTGGCTTTAAAAGCGGGGTTGGCAATTGACCTTATCATAAAAAAATTAGCCGTTAATCCGCGTATTATACTTAATATTGAAGTACCGGTTATAGCTGTTGGGCAAAAAGCCAACCTGGTTGTTTTTGATGCCGGTGCCGAATGGGAATACAATCATAAAAATAACAGGTCAAAATCATATAATTCGCCCTATATTGGGCAGAACTTAACAGGGAAAGTGTTGTTAACCTGTAATAATAATCACCTATTTAAATGGGACAAGTAATGATAGATCATAAGATACAATTAGCGCTCGGGGCCTCGCTGCAGGCATTTTCAAAATATAGCGGTATAGAGGTAAACCAGACGCACCAGGAATTTAAAGCGGTGTTTGAACGGGAAGATAACTTTTTAACCAAAGTTGAGGCGCTCGACGAAGTTTTTAATAATCATCCGCAACTGGAAGTTTTGCGCGAAGTGTTTTTTGATATGCTGATGATCAACTTTTTTAGCGCTGATGTAAAAAAACTGGAAGAGGATTACCTTGACAGCGCCGAATGGGAAGACATTGAAGAACAAACACTGGACAGGGGTACCGAGTTATTGAACCTGCTACTTTATTTGAACGAATGCGAAGACGAAGATATTGAACCCGAACTGGAAGATTACCTGAAAGAATTTTTGCTGGTTGATGATGATGAGTTCCAGGATGAGTACCGTATTTATGAACCGGTTATAGCCCACCAGGTACTCATGGAAAGCTCGT
>CAISKH010000445.1 GCA_903885865.1 uncultured Mucilaginibacter sp. | reverse complement strand
TCCGATTGGTGCGGGCCATGTATTATGCTGAGAAAAGAAATACTGGAATCGTCAACTTTTGAAACTTACGCTAAGGACCACCTGGTGCTGGTACGCGCAGATTTCCCACGCCAAAAGAAAAACCAGTTGGACGCGGCACAGGTAAAGCGCAATGAGGCCCTGGCAGATAAATATAACCCCGATGGTAAATTTCCGCTCACCCTGCTGGTTGATAAAAATGGCAAGGTGCTGAAAACATGGGATGGCAACCCCAATGAACCGGCTGAAAACTTTGTTGCAGAGATTGAATCCGTTGTTAATGATAATCACTGAAAAACTGAATAATAAGCTTACTGTGCATCAGCGTGCCCTGCGTTTGATGGGCAACCGGTTTGAGCTAAGCGTTGTTGGCGATGACGCTGATGTGGCCGAGGCCCATATTGACAGCGCCATAGCCGAAATAAGCCGCATAGAAAAGCTATTGACCACTTTTAGCGACGATAGCCAAACCAACCAGATAAACCAAAATGCTGGTATACAACCCGTAAAGGTTGACCGGGAGGTTTTTGACCTGGTGGCCCGCTCGCTGAGAATATCGCGTATTACCCAGGGCTCGTTTGATATTACCTATGGTTCTATTGATAAAAGCTTATGGAACTTTGACGTTAACATGAAGCAATTGCCCGATGCCGGAACAGCCCGCAAGTCGGTACGGCTGATAAATTATAGAAACGTAGAACTTGACCCCGTTAACAGCACTATTTTTTTAAGGGAAAAAGGAATGCGCATTGGCTTTGGCGGAATAGGCAAGGGCTACGCGGCAGAACGCGCCAAACTGATCTTAAAACAACGCGGTGTTGAAAGCGGTATTGTAAATGCTTCGGGCGATTTGACGGCATGGGGCTTGCAGCCCGACGGAAAAAAATGGACTATTGGCATTGTCAATCCCGACCTGAAGCAGGAGGTGTTTTCTTACCTGTCTGTTACTGATATGGCTATAGCTACATCAGGCAATTACGAGAAGTTTGTGATGATTGACGGAAAAAAATACTCGCATACCATTAATCCCCGCACCGGTCTGCCGGTAACAGGTATTAAAAGTGTAACCATTATAACCACCAACGCCGAAGTTGCCGACGCTATGGCAACACCGGTAATGATAATGGGAATTAAAGTGGGCCTCGACCTCATTAACCAAATGAAAAATATTGAAGCTATTATTATTGACGATAACAACAGATTGTATACATCAAACAAAATAAATTTAAAATAAATATGATAAACCAATTCGTAAAATTAGCCTGCGTGGTGGTGCTATTTAGCGTTACATCATGCGTGCATTTAAAAGAATACCAGAAAAACAGGATCAACGATGCCGAAATGGCATTAGGTAACCGTCATGTTGAGAAAAACGAATTGAATTTTCAATCCTACCGTGAAAGCGCGTCGGGAGCTAATGCGGGCAAAACCGGCGGTGGCTGCGGTTGTAATTAATTATAAAAATACCCCCAATATCGATATAACCATTCTATGAAAAAAGTATATTTATCCGTCATCGGATTCGCCCTTATATGCCGCCTTAACGCGCACGCGCAAACCAACCAGGGTACCGAAAAACTTCCACCCCTGATTTCTTTAGATACCCCGCCCGAAGATACCAGCGGCTACGCTGCCCGGCAGCTGCGTTTAGATGAAGTGGACCTGGTTTCGAGTTATTATACGCAAACCGGCAACCACTCTGCCATTACCGGTGGCATAGGCACCGAAAACGTAATTGATTTCTCTAATGGTTTAGACCTGCATTTTGCATGGGAGGGTAACAATAGAAACAAAAATACTTTAGGCCTTGGCCTGGGTTATGACTATCATACATCCGCCTCCTCTGCTTATGTAACTACAAGCGGAAACGGCAAGCCCGATGGTACGCGCGTCTACCCGTCCCTTGACTGGACAGTTGAAAACGCTAAAACGGGGAACACTTTTGGATTAGGCGCTTATTATTCGGGCGAGTATAATTATAAATCATTGGGTGCTGATATGCATTTTTCTATCAAAACCAATGATAAAAGCGGCGAGTTTGGTGTTAAACTACAGGCTTATATGGATCAGGTAACACTGATCTATCCTTCTGAATTTATTCCAGCTATAGCCCCTGCCCCTGCCGGGGCAATGTATATTACTACCGCAAGCGGCAATAAGGTATTATCATCAGGCGGCAGCCGTACTTCAAAACCAAGCTTGCCAACCAGCCCGCGTAATACGTATACTGCGGCGTTCTCGTATTCGCAAATTATTAATTCAAGGCTGCAGATCATGGTACTGGGCGATTTGGTTACGCAAAACGGCTATTTGGGCCTGACTTTTCACCGTGTATATTTTTCGAATAAAAAAGACACGATAGAAAAACTGCCCTCATCGCGGTTCAAACTGCCCCTGGGGTTCAGGCTCAACTATTTTGTAGATGATGATATAATTCTGCGTACCTATTACCGTTATTATATGGACAATTGGGGCAGCAATGCCAATACAGCAAACCTTGAAGTGGCATATAAAATTTCGCCATTCTTTTCCATTTCGCCATTTTACCGGTATTATAACCAGTCGGCGGCTAAATATTTCGCGCCTTACGAGGTTCATAGCCCTACTGATACCTATTTTACCAGCAACTATGAGTATGCCAAGTTTCAAAGCAGCTTTTATGGCGTAGGTTTCCGGATAGCGCCGCCGGGCGGGGTTTTAGGCTGGCAGCAATTTCATGACCTTGAACTTCGGTACGGCCATTATTCCCAAACAACGGGACTAGCGTCGGATGTGATATCGGTTAGTATTGGACTAAAATAGCTCAATACAGCCTTTTCTCGTAACAATAAAACCGCATTCCGGGCCTGAAATTCAGGCCGATCTCGCCTACATACACATAGCCTGCTCTCAGAAACAATTGCTGCGCAGCGGTATTAACAACATTGGTATCAATGCGCATTGTTTTAATGCCCTGGTTATGTGCTACCTGTTCGGCTTGTAGCAGCAATTTATTCGCTATGCCTTTACCCCGGTAACGCGGGGTAACCGCCAGCCGGTGCACCACTACAGCAGTTTCGTTCACATCCCAGTTTGCCATTGCATATTCCGGTTCCTGGTCGGTGGTTATGGCGGAAACGGCCGCTATGGCGCCATCTGCGTCGGCAACCCAAAGCTCGTTTAGTGCAATATCGTTTTCAAAAACTTCTGCATTAGGATAGCCGTCATCCCATTGAAAATTACCTTCGGCGGTAAGTGCTGGTACCACTTCGTTTATCAATTGCAGTATTTGGGGGATATCGGTTTTGGTGGCAAGGCGGATGAGCATAGCGGATAATAGCTGTAATTATTAATACATACAATAATAATTGTGATAATACTACTATGCGTTTGATAATTCAAATAATTTATTAATTTTATTCAGCAATACTTTTTCAACCTTGTTATCACAACTAATGAGTACACCTGTCAGGCCCGTTTTATTAAAGAAAAAAAATCCGGCTGTTAACATCAATAGCATTGCTGTGCGTAATGCCGGGCTTGTGTTGCTCAATAGTTATATTCCCGCTTTTTTTGAGCGCCTTGGTGCTGTTAATAATGGCCGGTTTGTTGATACAACCGTTCAGGCGGATGCTGTTCACTATTTGCAATATCTTGCTACGGGCTTAAGCTGCACCGATGAATCATTATTGCCACTTAACAAAATATTATGTGGTTTAACTTTAGCACACCCGGTTGCAAGCAGCATCGAAATTACGGCATCCCTGGCCACATTAATTGAGGGGCTGATCAATGCAGTAATTGCACATTGGCAGGCAATAGGCGCAAGTTCAGTTAACGGCTTCAGGGGAAACTGGCTGGTGCGCGACGGGTTGCTGGCTGAATATGATGACAAATGGGAACTGTCTGTTGAAAGCCGCTCCTATGACTTGCTCATTAATCAGTCTCCTTTTTCATTTTCAATAATTAAATATCCATGGATGGATAAACCATTGTATGTTAACTGGATTTATTAGATAAGCGCTATCTGATCAACCTGTCCAATGGTTGGCAGCAGAACACCAATATTTAGTTATTAAGCTACAGTATTTCTACTAAACTAATCAAAATACATTTGCGAATACTATGTCTGCATGAAACAGGCAATCTTTATATGCAGTTTATTTTGATTTCACCTATTTACTCAACATGTCTACATTATTATTTCTTTAAAAGCGTTAATATTATCTTTAATGTTCAATAATTTTCCAATTACTGCTGTTTAGTTACCAGATAGTTTTAAATACTGTTTTATTAAAATATCCTTTCCAATTCCTTATAAATGCACTGTTTTACAGGCGATAGGGTATCATTTTTTAGATATTGCCCGGTAAATACAGCCCCATGTAATTTCGTATAAAGAAATGAAATTTAATACAGGCACTCGCTTTGCATAGGTAGTATCGATGAAATTATATATTAAAAACATGGTGAGCATCAGCTGCAAAATGATAGTGAAGCAGGAGTTGGAAAAACTCGGGCTGCATTGTTCGCTGGTGGAGTTGGGAAGGGTAGAAACTACTGGCATTATTTCCGCGGCTCAGATGAGCGAGATCAGGGCTGTTTTATTTCAATCAGGATTAGAGTTAATGGATAATAAGAAAAGCATACTCGTCGAGAAGATAAAGAATGTTATTATTGAAATGTCCCTTTACTCAGACACCCAGTTGAAAATAAATTTTTCAAACTATTTAAGTGAGAAACTAAACCTCGACTATACTTATCTCGCCAATATATTTTCTGAGGACCAGGGAATTACTATTGAACACTTTATTATTGATCATAAAATACAGCGGGTAAAAGAACTTATTGCCTACAATGAGCTTAACCTTACCGAAATTTCGTGGAAGTTAAATTATAGCAGCGTAGCTCACCTTTCTACCCAGTTTAAAAAAGTTACCGGTATTACACCCTCGAGCTTTAAACATCTGGAACACACAAGCCGTACCGCGCTTGAAAATGTGTGAATCATATAACTTATTTATAAAATAGTAACATATCAGCCCATTACTCAGGGTAGGTTTGTATTGTCCGTAATTCTGTTTTATAAGATTCCGGGCGCTAAAACATTATTTTAAAATAATTACTCATGTACAAAAAAACTACTCAGACTATTAATAGTACCCAAGTGCGTAAAAGCAGGGGCTATTTTAAAACATTCAATACCATTTGGTCTATGGTTTTACTCCTGATCCTGTTTACTGCGGGATGTAAAAAGGACAATTTTGTGGCCCAGCAGGGCGTATGTCCTTTAGTTACTACCGATCCGATGGACAAAGCGGTGGATGTTGTGCTTCCCAAGGTCATTACAGCAACCTTTAATACGGTAATGGATCCTGCTACGATCAATAGCAGTACGTTTATAATTATGCAGGGTGTAAACCCGGTTGCAGGAACCGTAGCGCCCACATCCAACGGGGCGGTTTTTACATTTACACCAACCGTACCGTTATTGCCATTTTTGGTGTATACAGGTACAATTACTACAGGCGCTGCTGATAAGTTCCACACCGCACTGGTTAATAATTATGTATGGTCATTTACCACTATACCGCAAATAACCATAACCTCAAACCCTGTTGCGGCCGGAACTACTACCGGGGCAGGCACATTTGCTAATGGCTCTACAGCCAGTTTAACGGCCACGCCGGCCGCCGGTTTTGTTTTCACTAACTGGACAGTTGGAGGCGTTGTAGCATCAACCAGCCCAAGCTACCAGTTTACAATAGCCGGAAACAGGGCATTAGTGGCAAACTTTACTGCCATAGCCATAGGACAAGTGGCATTAAACCTGACATCAAACCCGGTACCGGGCGGAACGCTTAGCGGGCAGGGCCAATATGCTACAGGTTCAACGGTAACCGCAACGGCAACCCCTAATACCGGATATACATTTATGAACTGGACGGATAACGGAGCCATCGCTTCTACAAGCCCAAGTTACCAGTTTGTTTTATCGGCAAACAGAACATTGGTCGCGAACTTCACTATTATAACAGCATCGCAATTTGCGGTAGTACTATCATCCAATCCGGCCGCGGGCGGAACAACTGCTGGTTCGGGCGCTTATGCTGCCGGTACTTCAGTAACCGTAACAGCATCCCCTAATACAGGGTACAGCTTTGTTAACTGGACAGAAAGCGGAACAATAGTATCAACCAGTGCTGCTTATACCTTCCCGTTAAACGCTAACAGAACATTGGTTGCTAATTTCGCATTAAACACGTTCACCTTAAATGTAACGGCTGTAAACGGAACGGTTACTAAAAACCCAACCCAGGCAACGTACAATTTTGGAACCACGGCGCAGCTTACCGCGATACCAAATGCAGGCTTTGTATTCTCTTCATGGAGCGGAGATGTTTCAGGTTCTGTAAACCCGCTAACGGTTACCATGAACGCGAACAAGAATATTACCGCGAATTTCACGGCAACCGTAGCGCTTGGCCCGGTACTACCCGGACTTGGAGGGGCTGCTAATTTTGTGACTTTAACAGAATCAGGTATCTCTACTACCGGCGTTACGTCAATTACCGGCAATATTGGGGTGAGCCCGATAACCTCGACCGCGATAACCGGCTTTGGGTTAATAATGAGTACCGACGGACAGTCCTCGCACACACCTATTGTGAGCGGCTTGGTTTACGCGTCAGACTATGCTGTTCCAACACCCAGCAATTTAACTACTGCTGTAAACGATATGGAAACTGCATACACTAACTCAAATAACCTGGTAACCCCTGCCCCTGTTGTTGGTTTGGGTGCCGGAGATATAAGCGGTTTAACTTTGCCTCCGGGCCTTTATAAATGGAGCACGAGCCTCTTAGTAACAAATGCCGGTGTAACATTAGCGGGCGGACCAAACGATACCTGGGTTTTCCAGATCGGGGCAGACCTTACTATAAATAACAGCGCTATTATTCATTTAAGCGGCGGCGCACAAGCCAAAAACATTTACTGGGTAGTTGCCGGACAAGCAACGCTTGGAACGAATGTTATTTTCAACGGAGATATCCTGAGTAAAAACCTGATCTCGCTGAATACCGGAGCTTCAATAACCGGCAGGTTATTAGCACAGAAGGCTGTTACCTTAAATGCAAGTACGGTTATATTACCATAATATTTATAACTCACCAGTACATTCCCCTCGGGGGATGTACTTAGTTAAAAACAACATATATTAAAAAGAAAACTCATGTTACTTCAAAATAAAACAATAAAAAGATCCATTATATTATCATTGATGCTGATCCTCGCACAAATTACTGTGCATGCCCAAACTACGCAACCCACCTGGTGGTTTGGCGTATCGGGCGCCGCAAATGCCAACTGGTATAACGGCACTACCCAAACATTAAACGATGCATTGGTTGTTCCAACCGCTTTTCATAAAGGGTTTGGCGTAAAGCCTTATATATCCGTGCTCGCCGAGTACCGGCCGGCAGGTATATGGGGCATAATGCTGAACGTGGCCTATGATGGCCGCGGCGGAAAATTTGACGGTGTTGTAGCGCCCTGTAATTGCGATGCCACATTAAATACCAACACAAGTTATGTTGCGGTAGAACCCAGCTTGCGTTTATCTATTCCCTCATCAAATCTTTACTTTTTTGTGGGCCCGCGCGTTGGTTTCAATGTCACCAGGGATTTTGAATATACCCAGGTTAAACAGCTCAATACCAATTCGCAATTTAGCGCTATGAAAAAAACAGTGTTTTCGGGCCAGGTTGGTATGGGTTATGATATTCCCTTATCTTCAGCCAACAGCACTACCAAAGTTAGCCTTTCGCCGTTTGCTTCGTTCCAGCCTTATTTTGGCCAGGAACCCCGCAACATAGAAAGCTGGAACATAACAACCGTAAGGGCCGGTATAGCCCTTAAGTTCGGAAAAGCGCATAAAATAGCAGTGGCTGCAACACCGCCGCCGCCACCAATGGCTTATGTAGCTGTAGTTCCGTTACATGATTTTATCTTCACCGTTCGCGGTCCTGTTAACGTACCTGTACGTCGCCAGGTGAGCGAAACTTTACCATTGCTTAACGCTGTATTTTTTGATGAAGGGTCAACCGAAATTCCAAACCGGTATGTACTGCTTACAAACAGCCAGGCATCAGGATTTAAAGAATCGCAATTACAGCAGGAGCAAACCTCTATGCCGGGCCGTTCTGCCGGTCAATTATATGTTTACCATAATGTGCTGAATATTGTAGGCGATCGTATGCGGTCGAACCCGGGTTCAACCATACTACTTAACGGAGCATCAGCAGGTGGGCCGCGCGATGGTAAAGCTCTTGCAGAGTCTGTTAAGCAATATTTGGTGGTTGCGTTTGGAATTGACGGTTCGCGCATTGCTGTACAGGGCAGCTTTAAGCCACACCCGCCATCAGAGAAACCTGGCGGCACTAAAGACCTTGTTTTGCTTGGCGCCGAAAACCGCCGGGTTGATATAGAAACCCATTCGCCCGAATTATTACTGGAAGTTGGCGGCGGAATGATGAGGCCGGTTCAAATTGTGGCTACACAGGTAGATCCGCTTGATAGCCATGTTCTTTTAGGTGTAGACTCGGCCAGGGAATTGCTTAAATCATGGTCGGTTGATATTACAGCTTCAAATGGTACGGTTCAGCACTATGGCCCTTATACAAGGAACCATGAAAGTGTATCAGGAGCAACCATTTTAGGTAATAGCCCCGAAGGCGACTACCACATAACCATGACGGGAGAAACCAACAACGGACGTATGGTTAAAAAAGACGGCTCGGTTCATTTGGTACGCCAGGACGACACAATTATGGACCAATACCACCAACCAATTGGGGTGCAACAACACCACCAACTACAGTGGGATTGAATCCTGGTTATTTAATGGGACGTGCTCCAGCAACATTTAGTGGCGGAACACCTACACAAGCCAACTACTATTGGGGTCAGCATCCTTACGTTACTGATCTAGCACATATCACTGATGTTGATCGATTACCACCTGCTCAACCTTGGGGAGCGGCCTATGCACAGGGTGTGGGACCAAATCGATTAGATG
>CAISKH010000444.1 GCA_903885865.1 uncultured Mucilaginibacter sp. | reverse complement strand
TTAGTAAAAAAATAAAAATTTTGAGTAATTTAATAAAAAAATCTAAAAGATATCAGTATCTATACAGGTTTAGGTGATTTTAATCGTATAAAAAAATAAAATTTTAAATTATGAGTGAAATCTATTTAAAAATCATTCCTAAAAATCTATAATTTTCATATTTATCTTAAAAATAGTTTAATTTTTTTTGGAAATATTACTAATATATCACCTGCTATGTGATTTTGTGAAAAAAAAAAGGAAATATTGGACATATTTTACTTTTTTTATTCAATAAATATATTTTATGGCAATAAATTGTTAAAAAGTGAATAAAAAAATAGCAACAGGTATGCGAAACCACAAAATGAATTTAGCTTCATTGAGGTAAATAAATAAGATCAACGAAATCAATTATAAAAATAGGTCAATAAAAAAGCGGCTATCTTAAAAAAACAGCCGCTTTTATTAAAGTTTGTTAATTCTTAAACCAACGCCTCGGCCTCTACCCTGTCTCGCAATGCCTTAACATACCCAACGCTGAACGGCCAGGCGTTGCCGCCTGCCATGCCGGGTACGTGATCAGGGAATACCACACCGTCAAAATTATTCCTTTTCAGGGCCTTCATAATGGTGTACATATTGGTATAACCGCTATCAACAAATGTTTCTGTAAAATGCGGTATAGGGCGCTCAATATTACGGAAATGAATCTTCCATATCTTTTTCTGCGCGCCAAAGTAATCTATCATTTCAACGGCTGTTGCACCGGTGGTATCACCGCCTTCCATCCATGAGCCTACGCATAAGCAAAGGCCCACATTGGGGCTGTTGGCAATCTCAAGCGCTTTTTTATACCGCTCAAAGCGGCTGAACAAACGCGGCACCCCTGCTAAGATAGGTATTGGTGGGTCGTCAGGGTGAATGCCGATTCGGACGTTGTTCTCCTCCGCAACAGGGGCCACCTGTCTGATAAAGTATTTCCAGTTTTCCCATAATTCATCCTCAGTGTATTCCCGCCCATGCGATAGCGGCGGATAAAACCGCAGTTCGTTCCATCGGCCCCAGTTCTTACCATTTTGGTGAAATGCCCTGGCAGAGGCTCCGCCACGGGTAGTTTCGTTTTCAGAATCCCAGATTCCGTTACCCATGTGGGCATAGGTGGTATAAGTAATACCGGCCTTACCCATGTTACGCAAATGGTTTTTATATTCCTCAATTTTCGCGTCGCGGCCGGGCAGGTTCAGTACCAACTTGTCCTGGTTATGCACCGATCCATTACCCATGCAGTATACATTTATACCCGCATCGGCAAAGTGTTTTTTTGTTCCGATATAATATTCGGGATTATTTTGCGGCGCGTTAACCCAACAGGTAACATCTTCAATACCCATCTGGCGGTAAAACTTCATGGTATCTGCCGTTTCGCGGGCGTTTGGTTGCATAATTACACGCATGGTTGATTTGTTTTGCCGCTGTTGGGCAAGCGCTTCCAACCGTTCTTTTAGTTCGGGATCAATTTTATTTGCTGCTGCCGAACCCAACCCAGTGGCTGTAAGTGCTGCCAGGGCAACACTTTTTTTTATAAAATCTCTGCGATTATCGCTCATGATCTGTGGTTTTTCTTTTATTGAATGATGTTAAATTACCGCTTCCTCTTCTACACGGTCGCGCAAACACTTGGTATATCCTATGGTCCACGCAAGGCTCGGGTCGTTAGCCGGGTTAACACCGCCCCGTCCGCCACCTGATTTTATCATTTCCGGCATATGATCGGCAATAACAATACCGTCAAAATTCACATTCTTCAGCGCTTTCATCACTTTGTACATATCGATATAGCCGCCATCGACAAAGGTTGTAGTAAAATTATTTGGCTGATCGATGTTGCTCGTTCTTACTTCGAACAGTTTTTTATGTTTGCCGTAATAATCTATCATACCAAAAACATCCTTACCCGCTTTGCTACCAGCCTGTGCCCAGGTGCCTACACTAAGTGCCACACCTACGTTCGGGCTTCTGGTCAAAGTTAAGGCGTGCTGGTATCCCTCAAAACTGGTGAATACACGTGGCACCCCCGCTAATTTGGCTACCATCGGATCGTCAGGAAGAATGCCTATTTTTACATTGTTTTCTTCTGCCACGGGCGCTACTGCCTTTATAAAGTGTTCAAAATTGGCCCACATTTCCACGGTTGTATATTGCCTGCCGTGCGATAACGGCCCGGTATATTTTTTATCGCCCCATTGTCCCCATATTTTACCGTTCGGACTAAATGCACGGGCAACAGCGTCGGCGCGGGCAACGCCATTATCAGAGCTCCATACACCATTCCCTGAATGAGCGTAAGTGGTATAGCCTATTCCGGCCGCACCCAGGGCGCGTAAATGTTGCTTATACATTTCTATCTGCTCATCGCGGCCCGGAAGGTTCAGAATAATCTTGTCATTGTTAATTAACGCAAAATCATTGGTCCCATAAATATCCAGCCCGGTATTTGCAAAATCTCTTTTTCTTGCCTTTAAATACTCCGCGTCTGCCTTTAAGCCAGTGCCCCATAAGTTGATATGGTTTACACCAGCCTGCTTATAAAAGCTGATTTGTTGTGCCGTTGCTTCCGCCGGGGCCTGAATACCGATCCTGATTTTTGAGGCATTTGCAAGTTCCTGCAAAGCATTTCCGCTGACATTAACTTTTGCCGCAGGAACAGCATTTGGCGCAGCAATAGCGGCGCCTATTCCGCCAACAGATACCGCCGCCAGGGAAACGCCCGTCTTTCTAATAAAGTCTCTGCGATTTTCTTTCATGAAATGAATTATTTAGCTATAATTGGTTTCATCATCGGGCTTCTTGCCTTATTGATTATTCAATATTAGGGATAATTTTTTTTATTTGGCCGGCTACTTAACCGAGTTCAGGTAAATTGATTGTTACAAGACTATTCGGCCCCTTTTTGTAAGTCTTTCTGCTTTGCCGTTATTGTTTGGGTATTGTAAAATAATCTGTCTTTTTTGTATCGCTATTTTGAGAATAACGTCGTTTTCGCCATGTATATTATGCGAAGTTTAGCTATTGGCTGGCACCCGGAGTTCATCCCGTCAATTTTTTTCCTTATTTTTATTGTCGCTTATGAAGGCCAGGTATAGATTATTTATTGGGTTGGGGTTGGT
>CAISKH010000443.1 GCA_903885865.1 uncultured Mucilaginibacter sp. | reverse complement strand
GTGGCGCGCATTATCCCCAGGCCCTGAGGGCCCACATGCAATATTTCGTTGGCAAATACCGGCAGCAGGGCTACCGCGCCGCCAAAAAATACCGAGAACAGGTCGAGGCTCATGGCGCCGATCATCATTTTATTATGAAATACAAAATGTATTCCTTCCGAAAGGCTTTTCCATATACTTTCTTTAGGCGTATATAAAGGCGGGTATCTTTTCAGAAAAAAAACACAGGTTAAAGCAAATAACAGGAACAGGATAATAATGCTGAAAGCGGCAGTAATACCATAAAAACCATATACCAAACCACCAACCAGCGGACCAACTATCGACGCTATTTGCCAGCTTGAACTGTTCCAGGTACTTGAGTTGGGGTAGATCTCCTTGGGCACACTATGCGCCATTATAGTAAATGAGGCAGGGTTATAAAAAGCGCGGGCCAATCCATTGCAAAAAACCATTATATATAGTATAGGCACTATCCGTGCAGCGTGAATATAAACCGCCATGCTTTTAAGGGTGATGGTGAACATTACGGCAGAGGATAATAATACCGCGAAAAAAACAAACAGCAGCATTTTCTTTTTCTCTGATTTGTCGGATATATACCCTCCGTACAAAGCTATGCCAATTGAGGGGATGGCCTCGCTTAAACCAATGAGCCCTAAGGCAAAGGCGCTTTTTGTTAGCTGGTACACATAAAAGCCTAAAACAACTGCCTGCATTTGATAAGCAAAAACGAAGAAAAGTTTCATGCCCAGGTACGAGCGGAAATCTTTGTAGCGCAGGGCTATGAAAGGATCTTTTTTTGGTAAGGGTTGACTATCTGCTTCCGGCATGTACGCAAATTTACAAATCGTGAGTTAAGATTGAGGATTATTTGAAATAAATAGAAAGAGAAAATGAGGCGGTGGGCATGACACCCGGTTTTTATTATGATATCTTATCCCAGCTCAACCCCGCGTTTTTCGCCTGGAATGCCATGTTCAATACCTGATTTTCGGGGGATGCAAGCTGCGGGTCAACAGCAAAAATATCTTCCACACATTTGCGGGCTTGCAGTAGTAGTTCCTGGTCGGTGGTAATGTCGGCTACTTTCAGATCAAGCAGCCCGCTTTGCTGTGTGCCTTCAATGTTACCCGGGCCGCGCAGTTGCAGGTCGGTTTCGGCAATTTCAAAACCATTATTGGTTTTCACCATGGTATTTAAGCGTATACGACCCTCGTGACTCAGTTTTTCCTTGCTCATTAATAGGCAGTAAGATTGCTCGGCCCCGCGCCCCACGCGGCCCCGCAGCTGGTGCAACTGCGATAAACCAAAGCGCTCAGCATTCTCAATGATCATTACCGAAGCATTGGGGATATTTACGCCAACCTCTATTACCGTAGTGGCTACCATTATTTGCGTTTCGCCCTTTATAAAGCGCTGCATTTCAAAATCCTTTTCTTTCGCCTTTATCTTGCCATATACAATACTGATACGGTAATCAGGTAAAGGGAACTCGCGCGAAATTACCTCAAACCCATCCATCAGGTTTTTAAGATCGAGTTTTTCACTTTCCTGTATCAGCGGATATACGATATAAATTTGCCGCCCTTTCGCTATTTCCTCCTTCATAAAGCCGAACATTCGCAAGCGGCTGGCCTCATAATAATGAACAGTTTTTATAGGTTTGCGGCCTGCAGGCAATTCATCAATTACCGATATATCCAGGTCGCCAAACACGGTCATGGCCAGTGTGCGGGGTATAGGGGTGGCGGTCATCACCAGGATATGCGGCGGTATAGTGTTTTTTCGCCATAGCTTGGCACGCTGCTCCACACCAAAACGGTGCTGCTCATCTATCACTACAAAACCCAGGTTTTTATACTGTACCTTATCCTCAATAAGGGCATGGGTGCCAATCAATATTTTCAGGTCGCCGCTCTCTAATTTTGCGTGCAGCACCTTCCTGGTTTTTTGCGGAGTGGACCCTGTTAACAGTCCCACGTCTATAAAATCATCGCCAACCAGTTCTTTTATGGTTTGGTAATGCTGATTAGCCAATATTTCTGTAGGCGCCATAATGCAGGTTTGAAAGCCATTGTCAATAGCAAGTAACATGCTCATCAATGCCACTACGGTTTTGCCACTACCTACATCGCCCTGTAACAGGCGGTTCATTTGTACACCGCGCTGGGTATCCTGCCGTATCTCTTTTAAAACCTTTTTTTGAGAATTGGTTAGTTCAAACGGAAGTTTATTATGGTAAAACTCATTAAAATAATGCCCCACTTTATCAAATACATTGCCTTTAAATTTTTGCGTGCGCAGCAATTTGTTCTTTAATAGTTTAAGCTGCAACAAAAAAAGCTCCTCAAATTTTAACCTATGTTTTGCTTCGGC
>CAISKH010000442.1 GCA_903885865.1 uncultured Mucilaginibacter sp. | reverse complement strand
GGCCGTTAATATCGGCTTGTGTAAAATCAAGCTCCGAACCGCCAAATATGTTAACGATATCGCCCCCCTGGAAATTCTTTGAAAAGATGATCTTTTTAACACCGCCAAATATGGAAACCGCATCCAAATGATCGTCGCCGGTAAAATTAGCGCCGGGGTTTGGAGGCGTTGCCGGGTCATTAGGTGTAGTACCGGTTGTGGTATAATCAACTACGGGTTCATTTGGGTTTTGTGGATTTGGGTTAAAGTTGTATTTACTATATTCCCATTTTCTTTTCCAGCTTTTTTTATCCCAATAATCGGCAGGATGGTTACGCCTTAATATTAAATATATGCCAAACGCAATGATCATTACAGGCCAAAAAACCGCGCCTGAGTGAAATCCGGGTATAATGCGGTCAAGCAAAAAGGCAACGCCAATAATTACCATAATTGCCCATGACGAATTTCGGAAATTATGGCGGGCGCCCATATACAACCCCCATACAATTAGCCACATGGGCCAGCTGGTTATCCAATGAGGAAAAAAGAAAAAATCAAATTGATTTAACAGCAACGATGCGCCAACCGCGAGCAATACGAGGCCGGCTAAAACTTTCCCCCGGCGGGGGCCGTTTTGATATTCTATATTAGGGTCATTATTCATGTTCGTAATTTTAAATCTATAATCAAATGTAATGCACCCATACAGATAAGCCAAAACAATATTGGCGATTTGTTAAAAGAACTCGGTAAAGGGTGTTATTATGTCGGTGAAAAATATACTGTCCGCGTGTCCAAAACTGTCCGCACCGGGAAACGGACGGACAACTGAGTAAATAGCTACACCTGCGGCTCCTGCTGGCTAAGGCAATGAAAGCTGCCTAATCCCCAAATAATATCGGTTGAATCTATGCCGATGACTTTCCTCCCGGGAAAACATTTCTGCAAAATTTCTAAGGCTTTATCATCATTATTACAACGATAAATTGGCACTACAACTGCCGCATTGCCAATATAGAAATTGGCGTATGATGCCGGTAAACGCTGGCCATCATATATAACGGGGGAGGGCATGGGCAGTTCAATAATATTTAACTGCTTGCCGTTTAAGAGGCGCATGGTTTTTAGAGTTTGCAGATTTTCTTGTAAGATGGAGTAGTTTTCATCATGCTTATTTTCTTCAATAACCGTAACCACGGTATCCTCGTTTACAAAGCGGGTAATATCATCAATATGGCCGTCGGTATCATCGCCAATTATACCATCGCCCAGCCATAAAATCTGCTCTGCGCCATAGTAGTTATACAGATATTGCTCAATTTGTTGTTGGTTTAAATGCGGGTTACGGTTTTTATTGAGCAGGCACGCGGTTGTGGTTAATATTGTGCCATTGCCATTAAAATCAACCGAGCCACCCTCCATCACAATACCCGGATGATAAACAGGCCAGCCAAACCGCTCACCTATTTTAGTGGGTATAACATCATCCAGGTCAAAAGGCGGATATTTATTTCCCCACGCATTATAACCCCAATCGACAATTACTTTTTGCCTGGTTTCTGTGTTGATCAAAAACGCGGGCCCATGGTCGCGACACCAGGCATCGTTGGTTTCAAATTCAATGAATTCAACCTGCCTTAAATTAACATCGACTAACTGCAATTGCTG
>CAISKH010000441.1 GCA_903885865.1 uncultured Mucilaginibacter sp. | reverse complement strand
AGCGAACAGCATAGCGCATAGTTGCCTGTGGTGACACAGACAAAGGAAATAAACTGTAAAAAATAGGTGGCAATTAAACATACAGCCAATTACATTGTAACTTGCACGACTTTATTAAAAAAAATGATTTTATGATAGCAAAATTTTATAAGCCTTTAGCAATAGGCGCCATCCTTGTAGGCATAGCCACAGCCTGCATGGCCCAAACCGGTCCGCCGGTAGAAACAAAACCCGCCAATAGCGACTATAAACCTGCTTTTGCCGGGCAAACCCGCATTGGCAGCGTTAAAACCAAAACGCCATACACGGCTTCCGTTATCAATACCGCGCTGAATCTTCCGTGGGGTATGCATGTGTTGCTCGATGGCCGTTTACTTATCAGCGGTAAGTCCGGGACTATGCAAATACTAACTACCGATGGTAAAATAGATAAAACCATTACCGGTTTCCCGCCCGTAGTGTTTGAGGGACAAGGCGGTTTGCTTGATGTAAACATCGACCCTGATTTTACCCAAAACAGAATGTTATACTGGACCTATGCCGAACCGACCGAGGATGGCACCTCTACCCTGGCTGTAGCCAAAGGCAAACTATCGGCCGATGAAACTAAGCTGGAAAATGTAAAGGTAATTTGGGAGGCAATTCCACACTACAACAGAGGCGGCGGCCAGTTTGGCTCGCGGATAGTATTTGATAAGCAGGGCAATATTTTTTTAACCTCCGGCGACCGCCAGAAGGATGATATACGCGTTAGGGCGCAGGACCTAAGCACCACTACCGGTAAGATCATCCATATTACTAAAGAGGGTAAACCTGTTGCGGATAATCCGTTTATTGGCAAAGCAGGTGCCATGCCCGAGATATACGCACTTGGTTTCCGTAGCCCGGATGGCCTTTTTATTAACCCCGTTACCGGCGATTTGTGGGAGACAGAGTTTGGCCCCCGTGGCGGCGACGAGGTTAATTTAATTAAACCGGGCGGTAACTACGGCTGGCCCTATGTTACCTACGGTATTGAATACAGTGGCCAGAAGGTTTATGATGGCATACAGCAAAAGGAGGGCACCATACAGCCAGTTTATTATTGGGACCCCGTAATATCGCCGGGCTGCATGATGTTTTATACCGGTAATATGGCCGAGTGGAAAAACAACATGTTTGTTGGCGGCCTAAGCGGAATGTATATTGCACGCCTGGTTATTGAAAATAATAAAGTAGTAGGCGAGGAGCGTTTATTGGAAGATAAAAGGGAACGCTGGCGCTGCATAGCTACCGGTAAAGACGGCGCTATTTATGCCGGGACCGATAGCGGTAAGTTATATAAGATAGCTAAGCAATAGTGGTTGATCAGAGATTAGTTATCAGGCTTGTCGCTTAGTAACTAATTACTAAAACACCCCTTCCGTAAGGAAGATGTGTTTTTTTTTCTACAGCAAATCTGTATCTCCGCTGTTTGTGTCTGCACAAACAGCATAGCACATACTTGTTAGTGCGGACGCGGACAACAGATAAATTTACTATTAGCAGGTTAATAAAATTAAGATAGCAATTCGATAAGTATTTTCGAAACTTTAGTAGCTATAGCAGGTTTTATAGTGCCTGCTTTGCGAATGATAATACTCTTGTCGGCTGTAAATATTCTGGCAGGTCGGATATTTGAATCAACCGGCAATGACCCGGCTAAAAAATCTGAAGAATTGATAGCGACGGCGTAATTATCCCTGCTTTGTTTGCTTGTGATCTGGCATAGTATAATATCCTCACCCGGTAAATCTATTAAAACTAAAGCCGGTCTTCGTTTATTGCCTGATAAGTCTGAGAATGGGAAAGGTATAACAACAATATCGCCTCTTACAAATCCTGCCATGCTAAATCTTCTTCGGGTGTTAGCCAATCTTTAGCTAAAACTTTTTCGCTGGCAATATGGGTAACAGGTTTATCGGCTATCGCGGTTGCTTTATCAGCTTCTTCAATAGTGAATGCTATTACTTCTACCTGCTTGCCTACAAAATTTTTGGGCAACCTGATAGATATATTTTGCTTGTCGGGCTTAACTACGGTCCTTATCATAACTCAAATATACAAAAAGCAATTTAATTCAGTTTTAATTATATGCAGCAATGACCATCCGAAAAAATCAACTGCGTCGGATTATTTATCTAACTTTCCTTTTTTATTTTCCTTCTCTATCAACCTTAAACAAGAATGCGTCGTATTAATGCCATCAGCCATCTATGCTAAAAAAAATAAATATTTTATGGTTCAAGCTAACAGGTGACCCGTTAAATTTCCATTTAGAAACCCGCATATTCCACTCTATTAGTATAGGCCTAATTATACTGGCCGCGGTATATATGCCGTACAATTTTTTTGCGGGACTATATGTGGCTTCAGCATCAAGTTTTATAATTGGTGCGCTTTTTACTTACCAATATTATAATTCGCGCTTTCATGGCAAGGCGCACAGCAACCTGCTGTTTGGTTTAACGGGTATAGTTTTGCTTTCGGTAAACTATTTTGCCAATTCGGGCATCAATGGCTCAACCGATGTAGTGTGGCCCGCTTACCTGATGCTTGTATTTGCCATTGCGCCCTACCGGCAGCATACGCTATGGTTAATAGCCTATATCGTATGCTTCTTAACACTGCATCTCCTGGCCTATTACCATCCTTTGTGGGTAAAACACCCTTTTACTGCGGGCCGGGGAGAGTTGATAGACCGGGTTACGGCGTTTCCTATACCGGTTATAGCTATTTATATCATTATTGGGTTTATAAGGAAAAGTTATGATGAGGAAAGGCGCACATCCGAAGAAAAAGCCAAAGCTATTGAAGTAAGTAACCGTCAAATTTTGCGGCAAACACACCAGCTGGAACAAAGCAACGCCGAAAAGGATAAGTTAATGTCGATTATATCGCATGATATGCGGACCCCATTGATCAGCATCCTCAATTACCTGGAACTGCTGAATGAGAACGAGCTTGACCCCCTGCAACGCCCGGTGTTGGAAAAAGACCTGCTCGCGGCCACTAACGGCGCCATGGAAATGCTTACCAACCTGCTGCAATGGTCCCGGTCGCAAATGGAAGGGACGGCCGTTAAACTGGTAGAACTAAATTTGCTTTCGGCCATTAAAAGTACACTGGAAATGGGAAAAACAGAGGCCGAAAAAAAGGGTATCGCATTTAACTGTAACATTGGCCCTGAAATAGCCGTAATTGCCGATAAAGATATGCTGCAACTGGTAGTACGTAACCTGGTAAGTAACGCCATTAAATTTACCCCGCATGGCGGCACTATTAATATAGATGCGCAATTAACACCGCATGAATGTAAAATAACCATCAGCGATAACGGAAAGGGCATTGACCCGCAAAAACAGGAAAAGATATTTTCCATTAACACCGAACCCGCTTTTGGCACTGCCAACGAAAAAGGCGTTGGTTTGGGCCTGCTTTTATGTAAAGAATTTATTGAGCGGCAAGGCGGCCGCATAGGCTTTGAAAGCGTTTTTGGAAAGGGCTCCAGCTTTTTTATTTATATACCGTTGGTTGGTAGTTAGTGATTAAAGATTAGTTAATTGGAGATTAGGCCGGTCGTTTTGTTATTTCCTCACCCAACCAAATATAATATAACTCCGTAATTTAAAACAAACTACAATACCCATTGTAGTAACTTAGTACAAACTTAAAGAAAGAGACAATATTATGAAAAGGTTCTTATTAATGATCGCTATAGTAGTTATAGCCGTTACCGCCACATTTGGCCAGCAAAGACAAAACCAAACCCAGGACAGGGACACCCGTACCAACCAACAAACCCGCGTTACTCAAAATCGCAACGATAATAATAACGGCAGGCGTGTCGCCATGCGCACTACCCGCGTTCGCCGCTCGCATAAAAGGGTGGTTCGTCATTACAATTCGCGCGACCAAAGAGATCGCTAAAATAGCGGTGCCGATTTTTAATAAATAAAATAGTAGTTTTTTTAGTGTCAAATAGTTAGGCCTTCCCGGATACGGGGGGGGCTTTTTTTTAAGATCAGGCTTATCGCTTTTAACTATTAATATCGAATAATGAATGTTGAATGTCGAACGCCGAAGGAACTTCATTATTCATCATTCGATCCCGATAGCTATCGGGACGGTGTTCGATATTATTTGAGCGGGAGTGATGTATTTCCCCAATAAAACCTTAACTGCTACTTTAATTTCGCTTATTTTTACGGCTTTTATACCGGTATTATCAACCCAAAAGAAAAATTTCATTTAATTTTCATTTAAGCAAAATATTTGAAACGGACTTACGTTATACATCGTATAACTGATTCAATAGATTATGCTTATGGGTGAAACCTTTACTTTAAATGAGCTCACTAACCAAAACGGGGTGATGAAAACAGATGTAACAGAAAACCTGGAAGGAGACGAATTGATGTTTTATCATTCGCTTCGCGCAGAACTTGACCTTTTGCAAAAAATGCCACAACTGCAAACCATTCATTACATTCTTGACTATTCTAAAAGCCTGCGTTAGTTCCTGGTAAGTTGAAAGCCTTGGGTCCGAAGTCGAAAGTCAATTTCCGCTTCGGACTTTTTTTTTAATTTTGATTTCCGGCTTTACACTAAGCCATTACATCATGCTCCGATCAGAACGTTACCGTAATTTTGTTGAATATTTTTCAAAGAACCAGCCCGGCGCCCAAACCGAACTGCATTATGGCAACCCGTTTCAACTGCTTATCGCAGTTATCCTGTCGGCGCAGTGTACTGATAAGCGCATTAACCAGGTAACACCCGCGCTATTTGCGCGTTTTCCTACCCCCGAAAGCCTGGCGGCCTCCGATGCCGACGAGGTTTTTACCTATATCCGCAGCGTAAGTTACCCCAACAATAAAGCCAAACACCTGGTAGGCATGGCCAGAATGTTAACGGAAGTATTCCATGATGAAGTACCGGCCGACATAAACGAACTGCAAAAACTGCCCGGCGTGGGCCGCAAAACCGCCAATGTTATCGCCTCAGTGGTGTATGATCTGCCCGCCATAGCGGTTGATACCCATGTTTTCAGGGTAGCAAATAGAATAGGTTTAACTACCAACGCCCGCACGCCGCTGGCAGTTGAAAAGCAGTTAGTAAAATATTTTCCGAAAGAAACCCTCGCGATAGCCCACCACTGGCTTATACTGCATGGCCGATATATTTGCGTGGCCCGAAGCCCCAAATGCGAAATTTGCCCTATTTCGTGGTTTTGCCGGTATTACGAGCGCGCCAATACAGAAACTGCATTGCTAAAAGCCGAGGCTTTGAAAGTGAAAAAAATTAAAGCTGCTAAAAAGAAAAAGGCCGGTAATGTTATCCATAAAGCATTAAAGCGCCGGAGTGTGGATAAGAATATTTGATTGCTATTTACACGTTAAGTAAGTTTACGTAGCAAAAAAGCCATACTGCATTTTGTAAAAATAAATTACTAAAAAAATTAGTATTATTAAAACTAACTATTATATTTGCTAAAGATATTATTAAGAGATGAGTAACGCAGAAAAATTAAAGGCACTTCAGCTTACGTTAGATAAGCTGGAAAAAAATTACGGAAAAGGCACCATCATGAAGCTGGGCGATTCTGTTATTGAACCCATAGAAGTTATTTCAACCGGGTCCATAGGGTTAGACATCGCTTTAGGCGTTGGCGGTTTGCCAAAGGGCCGGGTGGTTGAAATATACGGGCCCGAATCGTCAGGTAAAACCACACTGGCTATCCATGCCATTGCCGAATCGCAAAAAAAGGGCGGTATCGCCGCGTTTATTGACGCGGAGCATGCCTTCGATCGTTTCTACGCCAAAAAACTGGGCGTGGATGTGGAAAACCTGCTGATATCGCAGCCGGATAACGGCGAGCAGGCTTTGGAAATTGCCGACAACCTGATCCGCTCGGGCGCTATTGATATTTTGGTTATCGACTCGGTAGCCGCTTTAGTACCCAAGGCGGAGATAGAAGGCGAAATGGGCGATTCAAAAATGGGGCTGCACGCGCGTTTAATGTCGCAGGCCCTGCGTAAGCTAACTGGAACCATCAGCAAAACAGGCTGCTGCTGTATATTTATTAACCAGTTGCGCGACAAGATAGGCGTAATGTTCGGCAATCCCGAAACTACTACCGGAGGTAACGCCCTCAAGTTTTATGCTTCTGTACGTTTGGATGTGCGCCGCATATCGCAAATAAAAGATACCGATGAGGTTTCAGGTAACCGGGTTAAGGTTAAAATTGTAAAAAATAAAGTGGCACCGCCGTTCCGCATAGCCGAGTTCGATATTATGTTTGGCGAAGGCATATCAAAAGCAGGCGAGATCATTGACCTGGGCGTGGAGCATAACATCATAAAAAAATCGGGTTCATGGTTCAGCTATGGCGAAACCCGTTTGGGCCAGGGCCGCGATGCGGTTAAGCAACTGATATTGGATAACCCCGAACTGATGGATGAGCTGGAAGGCCGGATAAAAGAAGAAGTTACCGGCGATAAACTGGTGGAAGAACCGGAAGTTTAATTTCGCCTGCCTGCCGCAGGCAGGGATTTTCATCCCGATAGCTATCGGGACCGGATTTATTTAAGAATTAGGCCTTTCCTTTTGGAAAGGCTTTTTTTTGCCCGCTCACCGGGAAAAAATACAGAATAAAACTACAAGTGTACATTCCTTACTACTACTATCTCCAGTACCATTCTGTTTTCATGTACAGTTTTTAAAATTAGGCTAATTATAATTTTATTGACCTAACTATCTTTTTTACAGTACTATACGAATGCTAAGCCAAAAGCAACTGGTATTTATGAATGACTTTTTTGGGCCCGTTTTAAATCTTGGCATTTAATTGGAATACTGCTTATCAATTATCAAACATTGGTTATGGTTGTTGGAAACAAAAAACCCCAAGAGGTTAAAGAGAAGGAATGGGAAAACCCTGTAGCTCCTGAGCAAACTTCGGACGACCGTGATAAGGAACAACTGTTGCGTCAATACAAAGAGGCCAAACGCAGACACGATAACTTGAGCGATGATGATGAAGAAACTAAAAAAGAACACTAAAATTAAAACATACGTTATGAGAAATCACCAAAAACCAGCAATAAGCAAATTAGTATCAGGGTTTGACCATGAATTGAGAACCATAATAATGAATGATCTGAAAATGATAAGAGGCGCTAAAATTCATTTTTTAAGGGCTATTAAAACCGAACAATTATCAGTAGCATAAATAAACTAACTGTTTAACCTAAAATATACCACTATGAAAACTTACAAAAAACAGGCGACAAGTAAATTGCTTGCACACATTGACAAAGAATTAAAACGCATTTTATTGACAGACCTCGAAGTTTTCAAAGAAAAACACATACAATTTGTACCCTGCAACACCCAGGTGGCCGCATAACAAGCAACCTGATCCATATATATCTACCTATGAAAACGATAAAGCCTTGCAATAGCAGGGCTTTATTTTTTTGAACTATATTTTACTATCAGTGCAGCAGTTTTGGCCGAGGCACCGGGCTCGCCCATTTTTTCGTCTAGTTGCTTATAATTATCAAGCATGGTTTGGCGAAAGGTTTTATTATTGAGGATAAGATCAAGTTCGGTGCTTATTTTTTGCGGCGAACAATCCTGCTGTATCAATTCTTTCACTATGCTACCGTTCATGATCAAATTTACCAGCGAGATATATTTTATTCTGATCACTATGCGGGCAAT
Source organism: uncultured Mucilaginibacter sp. (assembly GCA_903885865.1). Lineage (GTDB taxonomy): Bacteria > Bacteroidota > Bacteroidia > Sphingobacteriales > Sphingobacteriaceae > Mucilaginibacter. The sequence goes on along the minus strand of CAISKH010000441.1, from coordinate 3,238 downwards.
AGTTATTGATACCGGGTTGCCTTTATACACCACCACTTGCGGTACATGAAACAAAGCAGCCTCTAAAGTGGCGGTACCCGAGGCTACTACGGCAGCGTGAGCGTTTTTCAAAATATCATACGTGGCATTAAATATAACGGGTATGGGTTTGCCATTTAAATATTGCTGATAAAATTCGGCAGTAAATGATGGCGCCCCGGCTATTATAAACTGATACCCTGCAAACTCATCAGCAACGGCGATCATATCCGGAAGCAAATAATTAATTTCCTGTTTACGGCTTCCGGGCAGCAAGGCGATTATCTTTTTGTTGGGGTCTAAATTATTGGTTTTAAAAAAATCAGCATCGGGTTTAAAGCCGGCAACAGCATCCAATAAGGGGTTGCCAACATAATCAACCTGCATGCCCCATTTTTTATAAAAATCAACCTCGAACGGTAAAATACAGAAAAGATGGTCGACCACTTTTTTTATCTTCAATACGCGTTGTTGGTTCCATGCCCAAACTTTTGGCGAAATGTAATAGTAAACCGGGAGGTTATTCTGTTTGGCAAATGCCGCTATTTTTAAATTGAACCCCGGAAAATCTATCAATATCAACACATCAGGGTGATAGTTTGCGATGTCGAATTTGCAAAAAGCGAGGTTCTTAAAAATGGTACGCAGGTTTGCCGCCACCTCAAAAAAACCCATAAAGGCCATGTTCGCGTAATGTTTAACCAGGGTGCCGCCTTCCGCTTTCATCAGGTCGCCTCCAAAAAAACGGAATTCGGCCTGCGCGTCAAGCTTTTTTAGCTCCTTCATTAAATTGGCCCCGTGCATATCGCCAGAGGCCTCGCCGGCTACCAGGTAATATTTCATACAACTTTAATTGCTATCAGCATAAGCCAAAAATACAAGTGTGCGGGGTATTTAGGATGATTTATTTTTGCATCGACGGCTAAACGTTAAACGTCCAGCTATTTAAAACAGGTATGGCATGATGCGCGGTCATATCAAACTGTATAGGCACTACAGATACATAATTGTTATTTAACGCCCACGAGTCGGTGTCCTCTCCGTGGTCGTTCAATTGAAAAACGCCGGTTAGCCAATAGTAGGGCCTTTTGTAGGGGTCGAGCCGTTCATCAAATTCTTCGGCCCATTTGGCATTGGCCTGACGGCATATTTTTATACCTTTTGTATGGGCGCCCGCCGGGAAGTTCACATTTAATAAAGTGGCAGGCGGTAAACCATTTGCCAAAACCTGCATGGCTATTTCCCTAACATATTTTAAACAATGGCTAAAATCGGCCTGCAAAGTATAATCATCCAGCGAAAAACCAATTGACGGTATGCTCTCAATAGCCCCCTCAACCGCCGCCGACATAGTGCCCGAGTATAATATATTTATACCATTATTTAACCCATGATTAATGCCCGAAACACATAGATCGGGCTTTTTGCCTTTAAATATTTTGTTAACGGCCAGTTTCACACAATCAACCGGGGTGCCCGAGCAGCGGTACATCTCTACCCCTTCGTAAATATCGATCTCGTCTAAACGCAGCGGTTTGCCAATAGTAATAGCATGGCCCATGCCTGATTGCGGACTATCGGGCGCCACCACCACTACGCGGCCAAGTTCTTTCACAACATCCATCAGAGCTTTTATACCTGGGGCGGTAATGCCATCATCGTTTACTACAAGAATGTTGGGTGTGTGTTTCATTAGAGGCGAAATTAAACAAAAAAGCCCCGATATCGGGGCTTTTTTGTTTACAAGCTATTTATCCATTTTACCAGTTCATCGCGGCCCTTGCCGGTTTTTTGCTGGAGTTTGCCTAAAAGCTCATCATCTTTTCCTTCTTCGTGTGCAAGGTCATCGTCTGTTAAATCGCCGTAAGCCTGTTTTATTTTGCCTTTCAACTCGTTCCAGCCGCCTTTAATCTGTAGTTTGTCCATACCGTTTTTTAGTTAGATGTTTCTATATAAACATTCTGGCGGCAACATAGTTTTATTGGGTGGTGACTAGTTGCAGATCGCTGGTAATAAGTCAGTTATTGCATAACTTAGTTTAAGGAAAAACCTTATAAACATCTTTTCTTGGCAAAACTCTTACCAATACAACAACCCCATTTCTAAAATAAAAGCAAATTCTATAATTGTCAATCCGCATTCTATAGGCATTTTTAGCTTTTTTTCCACCTTTCATATCCTTTACATCAGGGATATCCAACAATGTTTTTGCGGCAGAAATTAAGGTAATGGCATTTGCAATATCTTCTTTAATATTGACAGGTAATTTTTTAGAATCTCTGACAAATGAAGAATGGATGTCAAGCTGCATTATTTAACTTTCAGAGAAGTAATAAAATCCATCTTTTCCTGCTCATTTAAAAGATCGGTTTTTTCGCCCTCGTCCATAGCAGCTAAATAATAGGCATCATCTTCTACTGGCTCTGAAATGTCAATTTTCAGTGTCTTTGCCAATTCTGAGATAAGTGGCAAATGCTTCTTTTGTACATTTTTTAGCATTATTTCCATGATAACAAATTTAAGCTAATTTTATCAAAGTAGAGCTAAATATTAAGAAATCAAAAGACATGATCCTACAACGCCCCGCCCTTTATCTCCTCCACCACAGCCGGATCCAACAACGTAGATGTATCGCCCAAATTAGAAGTATCGCCTTCGGCTATCTTGCGTAAAATGCGGCGCATTATTTTGCCTGAGCGTGTTTTAGGCAAACCCGTTACAAACTGAATTTTATCAGGTTTGGCAATAGCGCCTATAATGCGGGTTACGGTCATCATAATATCTTTACGGGTAAGGTCATCATCGCCATGTTTGTTGGGGCATACTACAAAGGCGTATACACCTTGTCCTTTTATATCATGGGGGTAACCTACTACAGCCGATTCAACAACGCTGCTGTGCATATTAATGGCGTTCTCCACCTCGGCAGTACCAATACGATGGCCCGATACATTCAGCACATCATCAACGCGGCCGGTTATGCGGTAATAACCATTTTCATCGCGCATACAACCATCGCCGGTAAAATATAGGTTTTCGTAAGTGGCAAAATAAGTGGTACGACAGCGCTCGTGGTCGCCATAGGTGGTGCGCAGCATCCCCGGCCAGGGGAACTTGATGCATAAATTACCGTTTACACCGTTGCCTTCTATTTCTTTGCCATTTTCATCAACCAAAATTGGCTGAACGCCCGGCAGGGGTAAAGTTGCATAGCTGGGTT
>CAISKH010000440.1 GCA_903885865.1 uncultured Mucilaginibacter sp. | reverse complement strand
GTTCAACAGGTCAACCACTTCTTTACTAAACTTTAATTGCTGCAAGCTGCCGTAGGCAGTAATGTATTGCGCGGTGATGGCCCGCTTCAGGTCCTGCTCTGATAATTGAACAGAATTAGTGAGCGAATCCCTCACTAAACTTATCGCGGCAAATTGCGTGTTCAGGTTATCTTTGGTTACTATGGCCTGGTTTACACCAACCAGCGCATTAAAAGTTTGTACATTGGTAATAGCCCCCGCATAGCCAAAGCCGGCTATTACCGGGGCAAATAAGGCGCCGCTGCTTCCGTTTACCTGTGGTTTATAACTGGCTCTTAACCGCAAACTATCCAGCTTACTTAAGGTTGATTGGTTTTTGAGGTCTTTTAATAACGGGCTCGTTGTTTTGGCAATTTCCAAATAATGATCCAGCGAGTAAGTTTGCGCCAGCGATACGGAATAAGTAAGGGTGCATAAAATTATGCCGAATAACCATTTCATCCAGGTTGTGAATAGCTTTATTTTGCACGCTAAATTATAATTAAATTCTGTATTAATTTGGAAGATGGCCGTGCAATTTATTAATTACACGCATGCCACTTCAGAGGCTATCTTTGTAGCTAAATGAAAACCAAATATAGATTGCCCCGGGGGTGCAACCCAAACCATCGCATTTTTTTACAATTAAATTTAAAATTCAAATTTAATTCAACATTGCATTGCACTTTTGCGCAATATTAATTGGATGGATTTGATGAAGAACTTTTTATTCCTGTGTTTATTTATAGCAATATCTCTAAATGTTAACGCACAAAACAATGGAAAAATTACCGGCAAAGTTATTGATGCCGAAACCAAATTACCGGTCGATTACGCAACGGTAAGTATTTTTAAATTAGGTAGTACAAGCCCTTTTAATGGAGTTATTACTGACACTAAAGGCGGTTTTACACTTAAAAACATCCCCGATGGCGAATATTCTCTAAGGATTGATTTTGTAGGGTATAAACGCAATACGGTAGATCATGTGGTTATTAGCAGCGCCAATAGTGTCGTACTGCCTAATATTTTGTTGGCACCCGTTCAAAACCAGTTAAAAGGGGTGGAGATAGTAGGCCGGACGCCTATTGTTGAAAACAAGATAGATAAACTGGTTTACAATGCCGCTAATGACCTTACTTCGCAAAGCGGTGTTGCATTGGATGTATTAAAGAAAGTACCAATGGTAAGTGTGGATATTGATGGCAATGTGGAATTGCAGGGCGATGCTAATATCCGCTTTTTGATCAACGGCAAACCGTCCAGTATATTTGGCGCGAGCCTGGCCGATGCTTTACAATCCATACCTGCCAGCCAGATCAAAAGTATCGAGGTAATAACCAGCCCCGGCGCCAAGTATGACGCAAACGGAACGGGCGGCATTATTAATATTATTTTAAAGGATAGTAAGGTGCAGGGTGTTAATGGCAGTATAAATCTTTCTGCCGGGACACGTTTAGAGAATGGCTCGTTCAACCTGAATGTCCGTAACGGGAATTTTGGTGTGAATACGTTCTTTAGTGGTAACGACCAGTTAAGCTCAACAACTATTAATACTACCGACCGCCTATCTTACAATAACCCCCGCGATACCATTACCCACCTGCAGCAAAAAGGCACCACCGCTTTTGTTCGGAATGGTTATCAATCGGGAATAAATTTTAACTGGAGTATAACACCAAAGGATGAGTTAACAGCAGGTATTGGTTTCAATCATTTTGCCAATCATGGT
>CAISKH010000439.1 GCA_903885865.1 uncultured Mucilaginibacter sp. | reverse complement strand
GTACAAATAACAGGTAATTTTGTGCGTCGGTTCCAGGGTGGTAAAATTCAATATTATTTGTTTAGTATGTTGGTAATTGTATTAGCCTTGCTTATTTATTTATCTGTTTAGATATGAGATTTGAGATATTAGATTTGAGATTGAATGTTTGTTCGGGGTTATTCCGAGATGGCAAATATGATGGATCTAACTATCCACAGCCCAAAATCTATGTCTCACATCTCACATCTCACATCTCACATCTCGAAGAATGAATATATTAACCCTGCTCATATTTCTTCCCCTTGCATTCGGACTCGCCATCGCGCTGATGCCATCCAACTGGCGGGTCAGTTTTAAATATATTACACTGCTGGCTACATTGGTGCAGTTAGGTATGAGTATTTGGATATACCTGCATTTTAAAACAGGCGCCGCCTTTGGCGGTATTGCCAACGAGGGACAGTTCCAGTTTGTTCAAAAACTGCCGTGGATAAATTTGAACCTGGGCAGCATGGGCCATATGCAGATGGAATATTTTGTAGGGATAGACGGTATATCTATCACATTACTGGTAATGACATCGCTGGTATTGGTTATCGCCGCTTTGGCTTCATGGGAAATAAAAAGCAACCTGAAAGGTTTCTTTGTGCTCTTCCTGATACTCGACATGGCCGTATTGGGCGTATTTTGCTCGCTCGATTTCTTCCTGTTTTACATTTTCTACGAGTTAATGTTGCTGCCTTTATATTTTTTAATTGGTATGTGGGGCGGCGCGCGGCGCGAATATGCGGCTATTAAATTCTTCCTGTACACCCTATTCGGCTCTGTATTTATGCTGCTGGTGATGATAGGTTTGTACCTGTCGGTTGTTGACCCGGTAACCGGAAATCACACCTTTAACATGGTACAGATGATGAATCCTGCCAATTACGCGCATGGGTCGATATTTTCTGTCTTAAACCATACTACCTTATTTGGGATGCCGGCACGTACACTGGGCTTTATTGTGTTGTTTATCGCTTTTGCCATCAAAGTGCCGGTTGTACCCCTGCACTCCTGGCTGCCCGACGCGCACGTGGAGGCGCCAACCCCGGTATCTATCATATTGGCGGCTATCCTGTTAAAAATTGGCGGGTATGGAATTATAAGGGTATGCCTGGGCATATTCCCTGATGTGGCGGCTTCGGGCGCGTTCTGGTTGGGTTTGCTGGGTGTTATATCCATTTTATACGGCGCGTTGAACGCGCTGGCCCAGAAGGACCTTAAACGGTTGATCGCTTTTTCATCCATATCGCAAATGGGTTTTGTGTTATTGGGTATCGCCTCGCAAACTGCCGAGGGTATAAGCGGCGCGGTGATACAGATGGTGAGCCATGCGTTCCTATCAACCATGCTGTTCTTTTTGGCAGGAGTGGTTTATAACCGGGTGCATGACCGCGAGATCAGCCATTTCCGTGGTTTAGGTACGCTGATGCCAAAATACACCGTATTTATCATGGTCGCCTTTTTTGCTTCGTTAGGCTTGCCGGGTTTCTCGGCATTTATAGCGGAGGCGTTTACCCTGGCAGGCGCGTTTAAATCGTGCCTGGTAAACGGGTTGCTGCCTCACTGGATGGCCGTTGCCGGGGCAGTTGGCATATTACTAAGCGCGGCCTATTTTTTATGGGCGCTGCAGCGTATGTTCTTCGGCCAGGTTTCGCTGAAAGGCGGCGATGTTTGGAAAACCGCTTTAGCCGACCTCAACTTTCGCGAAATAATTACCCTGCTGCCTTTGGCGATCATTGTATTAATGATAGGCATAATGCCGTCGCTGGTGTTTGATAAGATCAACGATTCTGTGTTGGCGCTGGTGCAGTTTTTACATATCATCAAATAACATGCACGAACTGCTACCCAACATAACCGGCCAGTTAACCAATATTTTGGGCAGTGTAAAATATTTTATGCCCGAAATTTATCTCGCTGCTTTATTTATTATAGTGCTGGTTACCGACCTGCTTTTTGGCCGAAATTCCGAAAAACTTTGCCGTATTGTAGCCTGCGCAGGTATGGTATTGGTAATCGTTCAGGATATTGAACAAGTGTTGGTTGTAAAAGACCAGGTGGGCTTTTTATTCAGCGGCATGTTGTTGCAAAACCATACTTCTCTAATTTTCAGGCTCATAATTGATATTACAACCCTCTCGCTGGTAGTCTATTTTGCGTGGGACAGGCTGCTGCTTTCGCATCCTAAAAAACTATCTGATCTTTATTCCATCACCATAGCCGCAGTTTTTGGCCTGCATTTAATGACGATGGCGGCAAACCTGTTATCGGTTTATTTATCTGTCGAAATGGTTTCCATAACCTCTTACCTTATGGTTGCCTATCGTTCAGAGAACGCGTTAAGTACCGAGGCCGGATTAAAATATGTATTGTTTGGCGCAGCATCGTCGGCCATTATGTTGTATGGCATATCCTTATTATATGGCCTCAGCGGTACGCTTAGTTTGTTCGATCCTAATTTTATTGGTGGCTTAACAAGTGCCAACCCCGCTGCGGTTTCCTTTGCGTTGGTATTGGTGTTAGTGGGCATTGGTTTTAAATTATCCTTTGTTCCCATCCATTTTTGGGTACCCGATGTTTACGAAGGCGCCCCTACGCCTATTACCGCGTTTTTATCAACCGTGCCAAAAACTGCTGCGTTTGGGTTGCTGGTTAATTTTTTAACACCATTCATTAGCTCACCCCTATGGAAATCGTTTGATTTTGGGCTGTACCTTTCTGTTATCGGTATTGTCACCATGGTAGTAGGCAACTTCGCCGCAGTTATGCAAAACAATGCCAAGCGCATGCTGGCCTATTCCAGCATTGGCCATACCGGTTTTGCTTTAATGGCGGTGGTTACTTTTACTTCGCAAGGCATAACTGCGCTAACTTTTTATTTGGCTGTGTACGCCATAGCCAACATCCGCGCATTTATGCTGGTAACTTATTTTGCCTTTATTACCGGATCGGAGGATATAAGGAGCTATAAAGGGCTTGGACTTAAATACCCGGCTGCCTCGGTAGCTTTTGTCATTATATTAATATCGCTTGCAGGTTTGCCGGTAACTGCTGGCTTTGTAGGGAAGTTGATGGTATTCTCGGCAGTGTATAGCGTTTACCAGCACGACCATAATACCTGGCTGTTGATATTAACCATAACCGGCGCGATTGCTACTGTAGTGTCTTTATTCTATTACCTGAAAATACCCCTCAATTTATTTTTAAAACCGGCCGAAAAACCAAGTGAGCCTATCCGCTTTCCTAAATTTGTAAACGCTTTATCAGTAATTATATCTCTGTTGCTGATATTATTAGGGATTTTCCCCGACCTACTGGCCCGGTTTTTATAAAAAATTACAATTCCTTATCTTTTTAATAAAAATTTAACATTTATTTCACTTTTGTATGATTTAAATCATAATTTCAGGCGTTTTTTAAAATCATTCTTAAATATTTACATGAAACGCTATTTTCCGTTTTTTCTAATCCTATGTGTTTTAACATTAACCTTTATTTTCCCTTCTGTCGAATTTAAAAATACCGGAAAATCTCACTTTAACACAGGCGATATTGCCTGGATGCTCATGTCGACAGCATTAGTTTTAATTATGACACCCGGTCTGGCGTTTTTTTACGGCGGAATGGTGAATAAAAAGAATGTGATATCAACCATGCTGCAAAGTGTTATTTGCATGGTGATCATTACCGTATTGTGGGGCATATTTGGGTTCAGCCTTGCATTTGGCGATAGTTTTCATGGCATAATTGGCAACCCATCTACTTATTTCATGATGAAAGGCATGTTGGGCGATTCGACCTGGAAACTGGCGCCAACAATACCGTTATTGCTGTTTGCAATGTACCAGTTAAAATTCGCGATTATAACACCAGCGCTTATAACCGGCGCTTTTGCCGAGCGTATTCGCTTTAACTCGTACATTATATTTTTGGTACTGTTCAGCATATTTATTTTTTCGCCATTGGCGCATTGCACATGGCATCCCGATGGTTTACTGAACAAATTAGGAGTGCTTGATTTTGCAGGCGGTACAGTTGTACATATGTCGGCAGGGTGGGCCGCATTGGCATCAGCCTTATATTTAAAGAAAAGAAATGAGCCCAGCCATGCGCCCGCCCGCATCAGCTATGTATTAATAGGCACCGGCCTGTTATGGTTCGGGTGGTTTGGTTTTAACGCCGGTTCGGCTTTTGGCGCGAACCATTTGGCGGTAACCGCTTTAGCTACCAGCACAACGGCATCTGCGGCAGCAGGTTTAACCTGGATATTTTTTGATATGTTAAAGGGCCGTAAGCCATCGGCAATGGGTACCTGTATTGGCGCAGTAGTGGGTTTGGTTGCTATTACTCCCGCGGCGGGCTATGTATCGGTGCCGCATTCATTGGCCATAGGTATAATTTCGGCAGTGGTAAGTAACCTGGTTGTTGAGTGGCGCACACGCACCTCTATTGATGATACACTTGATGTATTTCCCTGTCATGGCGTTGGCGGTATGGTGGGTATGCTGCTTACCGGGGTTTTTGCCAATACGAATGTTAACCCGGCCAATACAACCGGTAACGGTTTGTTTTTCGGCGAAACGCATTTATTTTATATGCAGTGCATCGCGCTGGTTGTTGTTTCGATCTATGCTTTTTTTGGCTCACTGCTTTTATTGAAGATCACCGATATGATCTCTCCGCTGCGTGTTTCCAAAGAAGATGAAGTGATAGGGCTGGATATCAGTCAGCATGGCGAACGCTTATAATTAAACCATCTAAACCAATTCATAAACCTAAGTGCGGGCCGGCTAATTAGCAGGCCCTTTTTTTATGCCAGAAAGAATCGGATCATACTTTCTTCGGCGGCAGATCAAACGCTACTGCCTCGTTTTCAAAATGTCCTTTATGCGAGCCGTCGCAAAACGGCTTATTGGCCGACATGCCACAACGGCAAATGGAAACGATAGTTCTGCCTTGCAACCCGTAGGCATTGCCCTGCATATCTACAATCTCAAAGTCGTCGCCTTCAATTCTTACTGATCCGTTATTATTAATAGTTAGTTTAGTGCTCATATAGTTTTATTGTTTCAGCAAATATAGCAGTCGTTAGCTAATAGTTCATGGTTCATTGCTTATAGTTTTTGTCAACATACCTGATGCAGTGTACTGACACGATCCTGTCAGTGTTCACGGGCGTTCACGCTCAAAAACCGCGAACACTTTAATACGTTTATTATGAGTAACTTATAGTTTTGAGCTTAATTTTTCTTTGACATCGCCAAACTATTTTACCTGCTTTAAACTATTTTAATTCAACAATCGTCTGCTAACTTATGGAGATACCAAACATTTGCATAATATTTGACAAATAAACATACATGCCGCCAGAAAAACAGAATTCAGATCAAAAAAAGCCGCCGGGTATTTTCAGCCTGCTAAAACCTTATGGCGGAATGGTTACCCTGCTGCTGTTTTTCGCGCTTTTTAGTAATGGCATAAACTTACTGCTGCCTAAAATTATAGCAACGGGTATTGACGCTTATACGCACAAACATTTCGATTTTAAACACATCATTACAGAGTTCGGCATCGCCGTGCTGCTTATTTTTATATTTGGTTACCTGCAGAGCATCATACAAACCTTCGCGTCGGAACGTGTGGCGAGGGACCTGCGCACAAGGCTTTCCGATAAAATATCAAAACAGAGCCACGCCTTTATTGAAGCGGCCAATCCATCAAAACTGCTTACCAATTTAACCGCCGATACCGATTCGATAAAACTGTTTGTAGCACAGGCCATTGTTTCTATTGTATCGTCGCTGGTTATAATAATCGGCGCGAGTGTTTTATTGCTTACCATTAACTGGAAACTGGCCTTAACCGTTATCGCCATCATCCCCATTATTGGCGGAACATTTTTTTACGTATTGCGTAAGGTACGGGCACTATTCAAACAAAGCCGAGAGGTAATTGACTGGCTGAATAAGATCATTAACGAAAGCATTTTAGGCTCGGCGCTGATACGTGTTATTAACTCGCAACAACTGGAAACGGCAAAATTCCTGGAGGCAAATACCAAAGCTAAAGAGTTTGGCTTAGCTATACTCCGCCTTTTCGCCGGACTTATACCTGTAATTACCTTTACCGCTAACCTTTCGGCATTGACTATACTGGCACTGGGCGGGCATTTTGTAATAAACGGCACTATGAGCCTGGGCAATTTTGCAGCGTTTAACAGTTATTTAACTATGCTGATATTTCCCATCCTGGTAATCGGGTTCATGAGTAATATCATAGCCCAGGCAACAGCCTCGTACCAGCGCATCAGCATGATATTAAACGCACCCGACCCGGAAGATAACGGAACCATAACTGAAAGTATATGGGGCAATATTGAGCTAAAAGATGTTACAGTAACTTACGGACAAAAACCTGCGCTTAAAAATATAAACTTAAACATAAAGGCAGGTTCAAAAATAGCGATCATAGGGCCAACTGCCGCCGGGAAAACGCAGTTGCTGTATTTACTTACAGGCTTGATCCCGGCTAACGCAGGCACGGTTGAATTTGACGGAAAAAACATTGATAGTTATAACAGCGAAGCGTTTCACAGCCAGGTAGGGTTTGTTTTCCAGGATAGCATTATCTTCAATATGAGTATAAGGGAGAACATCGCGTTCAGCGATACCGTTACCAATGAATCACTAAAAACGGCAATTGAAACTGCCGAATTGAAGGATTTTATTGATAGCCTGCCTGATGGGTTGAATACTATAGTTTCCGAACGTGGCTCGAGCCTGTCGGGCGGGCAAAAACAGCGTATTATGCTGGCGAGGGCGCTTGCAATTAACCCTAAAGTGTTGTTGCTGGATGATTTTACCGCGCGGGTTGATGCCAATACTGAACGGAAAATATTAGCCAATGTACAATTAAACTATCCCGAGATAACCCTGGTGTCTGTTACACAAAAAATAGCCGCCATTGAGCATTATGACCAGATCGTTGTGCTGATGGATGGCGAAATTATTGCCGGTGGCAAGCATGAAGAATTGATGGATACCAGTCCTGAATATGTTCAAATTTTTAATTCACAGCAAAGCACCAGCAATTATGAATTATAATTTGAACAACCTTACAGGCCAGGCGCAAAAAACGTCAACTTTAGCAGGGCTTAAAAAATTGTTGCAGTTAATAGCTCACGAAAAAAGAAATTTGATCATGGCGGGTTTGGCCATATTGCTTAACTCAACCTTAAACCTGCTGGGACCACTTATTATAGGGCATACTATTGATAAATACGTACAAACCAAACAGTACCAGGGTGTATTGCTGTTTTCGGGTATATTGTTGGGTATGTACCTGGTGGCGCTGTTAACCAGTTATTTGCAAACCAAGTTAATGGGCGGGGTAGGGCAGCGCATGTTGTTTACCCTGCGAAATGCTATATTTAATAAGCTGCAGTTACTTCCTGTTGATTTTTTTAACCAGAACAAAGCCGGTGACCTGATATCGCGTGTTAATAATGATACTGATAAACTGAACCAGTTTTTCTCACAATCATTAGTGCAGTTTATTGGCAGTATAGCCACCATGACCGGCGCGGGAATTTTTTTGCTGTTGATAAATATTAAACTCGGCGCCGCGGCCCTTGCGCCCATGGCGTTTATATTGCTGTTTACAACTATCGTATCGCCCTGGGTAAAAAGAACAAACGCTAAAAACCTGAAAAGCGTGGGCGGCATGAGCGCAGAGATACAGGAAAGTTTAAACAACTTTAAAGTCATCATAGCCTTTAACCGCCGCGATTATTTCAGGCAACGGTTTGACGGCGCCAACCGGCAAAATTATAAAACAGCAATAAGCGCCGGGCTGGCCAATAATATTTTTATGCCGGTTTACAGCTTATTTTCAAGCATAGCCCAGTTAACGGTATTGGTTTATGGCATTTACCTTATCGGCGTTGATTTTTCAATAGGTTTATTAATTGCTTACCTGTCGTACGTTACGCTGTTTTATAACCCTTTAAGGCAGCTGGCCGCGCTGTGGGCCAACTTCCAGACGGCTATGGCCGCGTGGGACAGGATATCGCAGATATTATCAATGGAAAACAACCTGGTTATTCATGATAATTCGATCGCGGAGCCATCCGCATCCCTTTTAGAATTTAGAAAAGTTCACTTTGGCTATACAGAGGGGCAGGAGATATTGCACAATATTAGTTTTAAGCTGGAACAAGGTAAAACCTACGCCTTAGTTGGTCCAACGGGGGGTGGTAAAACCACTACCGCATCGCTTATCGCACGTTTGTACGATCCCGGTAAAGGCGTAGTGCTGCTTGATGGCAGGGACATACGAAGTTATGATGCGGCCGAAAGATCACAAAAAATAGGCTTTATTTTACAGGAACCGTTTTTATTTACCGGAACGGTACGGGAGAATATTCTATATGGCAACACGCTTTATAAAAACTATACCAATGAACAGATGGAACAAGTTATAGTCGACGCTGATCTGGGCCGCTTATTGGCTATTTTTGAAAACGGATTAGACACCAAAGTTTCATCGGGCGGTGATAGTATAAGCCTGGGGCAAAAGCAGCTAATAGCTTTTATGCGTGCTGTATTGCGCAACCCCGACCTGTTAATATTGGATGAGGCTACCGCCAATATTGATACCATTACCGAGCAATTATTGGGCGAAATTTTAAACAACTTGCCCGCGCATACCACGCGCGTTATTATTGCCCACCGGTTAAATACCATTGAAAATGCCGATGAGATATTCTTTGTTAACTCGGGGGAAGTAAGCCGGGCAGGCTCGTTTAATGAAGCGATGGATATGCTGCTTAAGGGCAAAAGGGTAAGCTGATCATGGTTGATGGTTCATAGATCATGGTTCATTGTTGATAGATAATAGGAATTAAGGTTACGCATTAGACTGCCATGTTAAATTCGATACGAAACACTTAACTACCATGAACCATCAACTATCAACTACCTCATCCGCCAGGTCCTTAGGCAGCATTACCGTAAATGTTGAACCTTTGCCAGGGGCCGATTCGACATGAATACTGCCATTATGCTTTTCAATTATTCCAAACACGATCGAAAGGCCCAGCCCTGTGCCTTCACCAACTCCTTTGGTGGTAAAAAAGGGTTCGAATATGCGTTGCTTCACTTCATTGGTCATGCCAATACCGGTATCGGTAATTTCAATAGAAATATAATCGGGATAATCGCGGGTATAAATGGTTATGCTTTCCCCTTCATGTACCTCTTTGGCCTTTATGGCCTGTATGCTATTGTTTATTAAATTAATCAGCGCCTGGTTAATTTTACCCGGGTAACAATTTAATGGTTCCATCTTATCCAGAACCGGTTTTATTTCAATATAATAGGGGATAGAGCCTCTTAATATAATTAAGGTGCCCAATATGGCTGCATTTATATTTGCAGGCATTAACACCAATTCGTCCATCCGGCTAAAGGTGCGCAGGCTTTGTACAATTTCGGCGGTACGGTTGGCGCCATCCTCAATGCCGTCAAGTAAGGTATGTATCTCGGTTTTAACAAAATCAGCATCTATTTGCTGTTTATAATCATTAGCTGCTTTTAACAATTGAGGGTCGTTGGGATTATTCGCCGCTTCATCGTACTTATTCAATAATAAAAATAGCTCCTCAAAATCAATGCGTAGCGGTTTAACATTTGCGCTTACAAAATTTATAGGGTTATTAATTTCATGTGCTACACCTGCGGTAAGCTGCCCCAGCGATGCCATCTTTTCGGTTTCAACAAGTTGTGACTGGGCCGATTTAAGGTTATCAATAGTTACCGACAAGTTTTGGTTAGTATGTATCAGTTCCTGGGTGCGCGCCTTTACTTTGTTCTCTAAAAAAATGTTTTGTTCGGTTATCAGGCGTTCATTTTCTTTGGCAATGGTAAGCGCCGCCAATTGAGACTGTGTATTTTGATTACGGTAAAAATTGATCTTATCGGCCAGCGCTACCGAAAATAATATCAGTTCAATTATCGAAGTATAGGTAACAAGGTTAAGTGTAATATAGTTATAAGGTACAAAACCGTAATTGCGGGCTATAGAGATAAGTATTGATAGCAAAAACAGGCCCCAGCCAATCATAAAAAATTTGGCCGGATTAAACCCTTTCAGGTACAAAAGAATACCAATAAAAAGTAATGCTATAGACACGATAAATATATTAATGGTAAGCATATAATAAGCAATGTGTACGAAACCCAGGAGTGCGGTTATGAGTGACAGTGAATATAAAACATATAAAAACAGGTACATTCTATAGTATTGTTTAATGTTTTGCCTGAGCTGTAAAAATTTATCGGCGAATAACAATAGCGAGCAGCCAAAGCATATCCTTATTAAAGGGGTAATGTAATTATTCAGAACAGTGGTGTTTTCAGAGAATAAATTGCTGCCGAAACCCAGGGTCAGGGTTTGCGTTAAACCCAAAAACACAATATATATAACGTAATAGAAGTAACTTACATCGCCCACCGTAATAAACAGCATGAGGTTATATAGCGCCATTATTAAAAATATACCGATAACGGCCCCATTGATTATATTGTCGGTACCGCGTTTTTGCAGAAACCGGTCGGCGCTATATATTTCAATAGGTATAACAGTAGGAGCATTACTTTTTATACGCGCGTAGAAAGTGATTGATGAATCGGCTTGAAGTGGCAGGTTAATAAGCGTTATACTTTGCGTTAACAGGTTTAAATGATATTTAGGATCTTTCGAGGACAGCTGCTCCAGGCGATGGGTTACCCGGTTATTAAAATAAATATCAAACTCATCTATTACACTTTTGGCAATAGTTACGGGCACAAACGCTTCGTCTGTTTTGTTTTTTATAGTAAATTTTAACCAGGTAACTGATTTGGAATATTTTAAAAGCGGAAATGAGGAAGGGATAGTATGAAAACTATTGCTATGGACTATATCATTAGCTAAAAAAATGTTATCAGGGTCTTCCAGCTCCAGGAAATATTGATGCGTAAGGTATTTAGTGTCATTTTCATGAATTTCTACCGTATCGGCCTGTACGGCAAATACCTTCGAAATTTGTGCGATAAAGCATAAGATTAATAATATTTTTTTCATTTTTACAAAACGCCGTTACCGCAGCCAATAATTTAATAAAAATGCACAGAAATTTAAAATTTCGGGCAAATTTTAAATTTAAAATATATAACTGTTGTAATCGTTAAAGTTTGAATTATGGCAATAGGTGTATTATATATTGATGATGAGATCAATAACCTGAATAGCTTTAAAGCGGCATTCAGGCGCGATTTTGATATTTTTACGGCAATTTCGGCAAAGGAAGGGCGCAAGATATTGGATAGCCAGGAAATAGGCGTTATTATAACCGACCAGCGTATGCCGGTAATGACCGGTATTGAGTTTTTAGAATCGATATTGACCATCTACCCCGACACCATACGAATATTGTTAACTGGGTTCTCTGATATTAACGCGGTTATGGATGCCATAAACCGCGGGCAGGTTTATAAATACATGGTGAAGCCCTGGCAGAACGATGAACTGAAAATGTATATTGAAAACGCGCTCGAGCTGTACAATTTGCGGAAAGAGAATAAAGACCTGGCCCGCAAATTGCAAATTGCTTGTGCTGAATTAGATGCAATAGGAAAATCAAGGGGATAAATTTTTTTTCATAACTCTTTCCATCAAACCTTCGTATATTGGCACACTAAACCTTTTATAAGCTTAACAGTCTAAGTATTACCGGTGCCATAAATAACCTTACAGATAGTTTGAGAAAAATATTTTACATCATAGTAATCCCCCTGTTGCTATTTGTAGGTGGTACGGCGTATGCGCAGAGCAATAAGGGCACCGAATTTTGGACCTGCTATATGGACCATATAGCAGGCGTAACCGGTAGCAGTGGCAGCAGCATGGTTCTTTATATTACCTCAGATATATCAACCACCGGCAGTGTTGACATAGCCGACGGAAGTTTCTCACAAGCATTTACCGTAACAGCAAACACAGTAACTTTTGTAACTATTCCCGCAAGCGCTTTTTTAGGAAATACAAATGGCATACTTAACAAAGGCATTCATATAACATCGGTAAAAGCTGTTGCCGTTTACGCGCATATTTATGCTTCGGCAGTATCAGGCGCTACTTTGTTATTACCGGTTAACGCCATGGGTAAAGATTATTTATCACTTAATTATACTCAGCAGTCAAACACAGCCAACTCTTATTCATGCTTCGAGGTGATTGCAACTGAGGATAATACAACTGTGTCTATGACGCCCTCCGCAGCGCTTTTGGATGGGTCGCCTGCGGGAACGGCTATTATAAAAGTTTTAAATAAAGGACAGGTTTATCAGGGGCTTTCAACAGTTGACCTTACGGGGACGAGGATTCTATCTATAAGCACACTAACAGGAACCTGTAAAAAAATAGCCGTATTTTCAGGAAGCAGTAAAATAAGTATTGGCTGCACAGTCGGCACTTCTGATAACTTGTTTCAACAGGTATATCCAACCTCAACCTGGGGAAAAAACTATATCTCGGCGCCGTTAAAGAACAGGCCCTATGATATATTCCGGATAGTTTTAAGCAAGCCCAACACCAATGTAACACTTAATGGCAAACTTCTTACTATTAACCAGTTTACGCAGGGTTTATACTATGAATTCAATTCTCAGGGCACTAATGTTATTTCGGCAGATCAACCCATACAGGTTATTCAATACACACCTACGGAGGGGGAAACAATAAATTGTAAAAATGTAACAGGCGACGTAGGCGACCCCGAAATGATCTATTTAAGCCCGATCGAGCAGGGGTTAGACCATGTAACTTTATATTCATCGGGATATTATGATATTTTGCAGAGTTACATTAATGTAGTTATTCCCACAACGGCAGTTTCATCATTTACGCTTGACGGCATTGCTTATAACAATTTTACCCCCGTGGCAGGCAGCACCTATTCTTATGCGCAGATCCCGGTAACATCAGGCCCGCACGCACCGGGCGCTCCTAAAGATCCTCCGGGTACAATAATTGGAACCACTACTTCCGGCACACATACAATCAGGGCCTCGGTGCCATTTAACGCTATTGCCTATGGTTTTGGCAGTCCAGAGTCATACGGTTATGCCGCGGGCACCAATTTGCAGGACCTGAACGAAAATGTGGTGATAAAGAACCCAATTACCAGCGACACCCTGGTAACCAGCGGTTGCAGTAATGTATCGTATAAAGTACAGGTAACCATACCTTATAGAACCACCAATATTTCATGGAAAATTGATGGTACGGTAACTTATGTAGACAATAACCCCGTTGTAAAAGATTCTATATCAAAAAACGATATAACGCTTTATGTTTATGAATATACTACCCAGGTAACTTTTGCAGCGGGTACACATGTTATAATAGCCACGGTATTTAACCCGGTTGCCGATGTATGCGGATCGACGGAGGATATAGAAAATGATTTTATCATTACCGACCCGGCAGCCGCCAGTTTTACGGTAGGGGCCAGTAACTGCCTGGGCAACTTAACCACATTTACAGATAATACAGCACTCCCCGCTGGCAGTACTATTAAGGCCTGGTTATGGGATTTTGGCGATACTACAACCTCGGCCCTGCAAAACCCAACGCATAAATATGCAAAACCCGGCGATTACACGGTTCATTTAACCGTTACTGATAATGATGGCTGTACTGATGTTTCCCCTGCACAAAAAGTGCATATTACCGCACTGCCGGTTGCCGCGTTTACCTTTACAACGCCCGATTGCGCAGGGCAGTACATAACTTTTACCGATGCCTCAACAGCCGCAGAAGGCACCATAAAAAAATGGTCGTGGGATTTTGGAGATGGAACAACAAGCGATCGGTTTGTTGGTTTGCCTTTTACCTACCTTAACATAAAGCCCGGCACTTATAATGTTAAACTGGCTGTCACTACCGACCTGGGCTGCGTTAGCGATACCGTTACTCAAACTATTACTGTTAACCCAACCCCTAAAGTTGATTTTATATTGCCCGATGTTTGTTTGAATGACGCGTTTGCGCAGTTTACTGATAATAGTACCATAGCCGATAATTCACTGCTCACTTATTCATGGAATTTTGGCGACCAAAATTCTACGCCGGCAAATAATACGGCAGTCTTAAAAAATCCGCAGCATAAATATAGCCAGGAGGGCATTTATACGGTAACGCTAACGGTGACTTCGCAATATGGCTGCGTTTCTGTAAAACAGCAGCAGTTCACGGTAAACGGGGCCGTGCCTAAGGCAGACTTCATAGCTGAAAATGCCTGCAGCGGCGATGATATCATATTTGACGACCTCTCAACAGTTGATTTTGGCAACGTCACTAAAATAGTTTGGTATTTTGATTTTAATAGCAAACCCGGGGTTTCTGAAACCTATACTACTGCCACCATGCCTGTCAATAAAAAATATCATCACAATTATGGATTGTTTAATGCGCCGGCGCAGCAAACCTATAATGTACGTATGGATGTTTATTCGGGCGGAACCTGTATAAATACAGTATATAAAAATGTAGTTATAAACGCCAACCCCATAATTACCTTAACGCTTAATGGCAGTCCGGTGGTTAGCCCGGTAACCTTATGTCAGGCGGACGCGGCTATCCAGATCGTAGAAAATAAGGGGATATATACCGGTACCGGCGTATTTAGCGGCACGGGCATAACATCAACGGGTTTGTTTGATCCTGCAGTTTCGGGTACGGGCACTTTTACCATTAATTATTTGTTTACAGCAACAGCAACAGGGTGTACTTATGCAACCAGCTTTCAAATTACCGTTAACCCTACACCTGCGGTATCATTACCTTCAAATTACACCATGCTTGAAGGCGGGCAGATCATTTTGACTTCAACCGCTACCGTTAGCGCCGGAACAATTACCTATAAATGGACGCCATCGGCAGACTTGAACAAGGATAGTGTAGCCAACCCGGTTGCAACCCCTTCTGCAAATACTACCTATACTTTAACTGTTACCTCTGATAAAGGATGTACCGCCGCTGCGCAGGTTTTTGTGAAAGTTTTAAAGGCCCCGGTTGTGCCCAATACCTTTACCCCCAACGGCGATGGCATAAACGATACCTGGGACATACAATATTTAAGCTCGTACCCCAACTGTAAGGTTGAAATAATTAACCGTTATGGCGAAAGGGTATATTTTTCTAACGGCTATCCTGTTCCCTGGGATGGGCGATATAAAGGCGCCGACCT
>CAISKH010000438.1 GCA_903885865.1 uncultured Mucilaginibacter sp. | reverse complement strand
GTTAACCATCATTTTCGCGCCTGTTATTTTCTTTACTTCAGCCGTTCCGCCCACATGGTCGAAATGCGCGTGTGTGGCCAGTAATATTTTAATATCCGAAAATTTGAACCCCAATGCCTCCACATGTGAACGGATCATGGGCGCCGAGCCAGGCATCCCTGTATTGATCAATATATGCCCCTGTGGTGTGGTAATGAGGTAACAGGCAAGGTCGTACGTGCCAACATAATACAGGTTGCCGGCAATGCGGAAAGGTTCGTAATCCCTGGTCCATTCTTCATTTGCAATAGGGGGCGCAATGATTTTTTGAGCGAATGAGAAAAAGCTGATGAGTGAAAGGTTGGCTATCAGCAAGATTATTTGGAGTGATTTTCTAAAAGCTCGCATAATGAATTGGAAAAGTGAGATCAAGGTAATTTAAAAATATGATAAACAAAAAAAACGCAATCGTTTTGGCGGTTGCGTTTTTCTCGTGATCCCATTTGGATTCGAACCAAATACCTACAGATTAGAAATCTGTTTCTCTATCCAGCTGAGCTATGGGACCATCCTGCGCCGAAGTATCGGGGCGGTGCAAAGATGCAAAAAACTGCTTAAAAATGGAATTTGAAACAAAATTATAAGGAAAAAACTCGCTGTTATTAATCTAAAAACTAACTTTTTTAAGTCCAAATATTTAAATTACGATAAGAAGTTATACTTTTAGCAGATTTATTTATAAAAACATAATTATATGATCATAATTGCTGACGGCGGTTCAACAAAAACAAACTGGTGCCTGCTTACACAGGATGGTAAAAAAGTATATTTTAATACGGAAGGTTATAACCCCTATTTTTCAAGTATCGCATATATAGTTAACTCATTGCATGAAAGTTTACCAACTGATCTGGAGATCGACAAAATAACCGAAGTAAATTACTACGGCGCGGGCTGCTCAACTGAGGAAAAACGTAACCAGGTGAAAGAAGCCATGAGCGCGGTTTTTAAAAATGCCTCGGTTTATGTGGGCCACGACCTGCTTGCCGCGGCAAGGGCCCTGCTTGGAACCAATGCCGGTTTTGCAGCAATATTAGGTACAGGCACCAATACCTGCCTTTATGATGGAAAAGATATTATTAATAATATTGATTCGGGCGCATATATATTAGGCGATGAAGGCAGCGGCTGCTACATCGGCAAAAAATTATTGGCCGATTATTTAAGGGGGTACATGCCCGAAGCTGTGCGCCAGAATTTTTGGGACACCTATCATCTTACCCCCGACGATGTGAACGAGGAGGTTTATACCAAACCATTGGCTAACCGCTTTTGCGCAGGTTTCAGCAAGTTTGTGTATGATAACAACGTGCATATTGAGTATTCGCGTAATTTGGTGAAAACCTCGTTTGAGGATTTTTTCAGAAACCTTGTGACCCATTACCCTGACTATAAAAAATATACTTTTAACTGTATTGGTTCGGTTGGCTATAATTTCAGGAACGTTTTAGAAGAAGTAGCTACCGAAAACGGAATGGTGGTGGGTAGCATCATCCGCTCGCCTATAGATAACCTGGTTAAATACCATATGGAAGCTGCCGCGAGCAGGGTATAATAATAAATTGAGTAAAGCTTATACAAAGTAACACTTAGGCAATGCCCGTAGGTGTTAATTTTTTATACCGCTACTGCTCCCTTAATATGGGGCCATGGATCATAATTTTCCAATTCAAAATCCTCAAACTTAAACTGAAAAATATCTTTTACATCCGGGTTTATCTTCATGGTTGGCAGTGGACGCGGATCGCGGCTTAATTGTAGCCTGGTTTGTTCGAGGTGGTTGTTATAAAGGTGCGCGTCGCCGAAAGTATGTACAAAATCTCCCGGGTCCAGGTCGCATACCTGGGCTACCATCAGCGTAAGCAAAGCGTAGGAGGCTATATTAAACGGAACACCCAAAAATATATCCGCGCTGCGTTGATATAGCTGGCAGGACAACTTACCTTTATTTTCTCCTTTAGACGAGTCAGGTGGCGCCACATAAAACTGGAACAGCATATGGCATGGAGGCAGCGCCATTTGGTTAACATCGGCCACGTTCCATGCCGAAACAATAATGCGGCGCGAATCGGGGTTGTTTTTTACCTGGTTAATAACCTGGCTGATCTGGTCGATATGCCCGCCGCCGGGTGTCGGCCATGAGCGCCACTGGTAGCCATAAACCGGGCCGAGATTGCCATCAGCATCGGCCCATTCGTCCCAAATGCGTACGCCGTTATCCTTTAAGTATTTTATATTGGTATCGCCCTGTAAGAACCATATCAGCTCATGAATGATAGATTTTAAGTGTAGCTTTTTGGTAGTAACGAGCGGGAAGCCATCCTGCAGGTTAAAGCGCATCTGGTAGCCAAACACGCTGATGGTACCGGTGCCGGTACGGTCATGTTTTTGGGTGCCGGTTTCCATTACATGGCGCATAAGGTCGAGATACTGCTTCATCTTTTTTAATGAGTGATTGAGCGAATGATGGATTGAGTGAATGTTTTAATTCCCGGTACAAATAAAAATAATCTATTTTTGGTATCCTAACGGATGTTTAAAAATAGATGCCGTGTTAATCATTATATGATCATATTCCCTAACGCAAAGATAAACATCGGCCTCAACATAACCGAACGCCGTGCGGATGGCTACCATAACCTCGAAACCATATTTTACCCGGTAAAAATACACGACGCACTGGAAGTTGTTGAGGCCGGCCAACTGAGCTTTGAATCGTCTGGGCTGGATATTCCCGGCAGGGTAGAGGATAATCTTTGCATAAAGGGTTATCATTTGCTTAAAAAGTACCATGATATACCTCCGGTAAAAATTCATTTAGCCAAGCATATCCCTATTGGAGCAGGGCTGGGTGGCGGGTCGGCTGATGCCGCTTTTTTTATTCGACTGATGAACGATAAATTTGATTTGGGATTAACAATCGGCCAGCAATTAAATTACGCCCGTCAATTAGGCGCCGATTGCGCTTTTTTTATTGAAAATAAACCGGTATTTGCTTTTGATAAGGGCGATGAATTTGAACCTATAAAACTCGACTTGTCTGGTTACGAAATAGTGCTGGTGATGCCACCTGTACATATATCTACATCCGAAGCCTACGGCGGTGTGAAACCGGCCATGGTTAAGGAGTCGTTGTTAGAACTGATCTACAGGCCCGTTTCCGAATGGCGAAACTTTATAAAAAATGATTTTGAAACCAATGTATTCAAAAACCATGTAGAAATACGCGGTGTAAAGGCGGCATTATACGAGGCGGGGGCAATATATGCCGGCATGAGTGGGAGCGGGGCCTCTGTATTCGGCATATTCAATAAAACACCCGATCTGGAAGAACTGGAGCAGGCCAACCAGGTATTTTATAACATTTAATTTTTTTACTATCAACTCCCCGAATCTTCGCTAACACCCCGGCCAAAAGCTTCTACCAGGTCGTGGTCGCCTCGCCCCTGTGCTACAGCGCTAAGCAGCCTGTTATGTACAAGCACGCACGCGGGCGCGGGCATTTCGCTTTTTTGAGAAAGATTTACCGCCAGGCGCGCGTCTTTATAAGCCAGCTTCGCTTTAAAACCCACCGGTTCATATTGTTTATTAGCTAATAATTTGCCGTAATTTTGATAAATAGGCGCGTTAAAAAGGGTGCTACTAAAAAACTCGCTCACTTTTGCGCGGTCCAGGCCACTTTTTTCAGCCATTGTAAATGCCTCAGCCATCATTTCCAGTGAAACCATGATCATAAAGTTGCCGGCAATTTTTAAAACATTGGCGCTGCCAACATTTTCGCCGAAATCAAATATGCCTTGTCCTAACTGTTCCAATATGGGCTTTACAGTTTCTTTGGCCGCTTTATCGCCCGACGTGCATATCCATAGTTTTTTTGCCATGGCGGCCTCGGGCCTTCCAAAAACGGTGGCGACAATATAGGTGCTGCCCGCATCACTATGCAGTTTGGCCAATTGCCCGGATGTTTCGGGCGCTATCGTACTCATAGAGATATGTATGCTACCCTTTGGTAATGTTTTTAAAATGCCGTTTTCGCCCAAAGTAGCCGCCAATACAACTTCATCATCCGAAAGCATGCTGATCAAAACAAGTACACCATTTGCTGCTTCTGCAGGAGTTTTACACCGGGTAATATGCGCACCGTCCAAGCTATTCGCCTTTGACGCGGTGCGGTTATATACCTGTAAATGATAACCGGCCCCGATTAAATTTTTAGCCATATTAAGGCCCATATCTCCCAGGCCCACAAATCCTATTTTCTTTTCCATGATAATTAATTGATATAGTCCCGGTCCTCGTCGCTAAGTGTACCAGTTTTTTCTTCCCGGTGATCATCGTCCGGAAAACTACCGCTAATGCTCCGTACTTTTTTTGGTCGGCCCACCAGCACCCCCAAAATAAACGCGATACCCGACACACCGGCCATGGCTGCCAGTTTTGACAAATAGAACGTACTAAACAAAAAAGTGAATTTTACCGATTCCGTATTTTGCATCAGTATTACGGTAAGCAATACCGTAATAAAAATGATGACCATTGTTTTTATGCGCATGATAAATGATTTAACAGTTTAGCTAATATCCGCTTTTTAAACGTGTAATTAAAATTCATTTACTAACAGGAGGAGCACCAGGTAAAGTGCGCAAAGATTTGCAGCGAGTAAAAACTCAACCTTATTTAAAGGCTGAATTCATGTTTTGGGGTAGTCAAAATATACCAGTTTGCCATTATCATGTACGGCGTTCCATTTGGTTATATTAAATTCAATAAGGGCAACCGCGCATGTCGGCATATCCAGTATTTGCCGCGTCAGGTAGTGCAATAAGTAGCTTATGCCGGGGTTATGGCCAACCAGGCCGATAATATCCTGTTCATCAGGAAGGTCTTTAACAATTTCAATTAATTCATTCTGACCGGCTTCATAAATACCTTTTATTTCATGCACCGCTGGTATGGATAAATGTTGTGAAAACACATTGGCTGTACTTATTGTACGCAAAGCCGGGCTTGATACCAATAACTGCGGAATGAGCGAATGGGCTTTTAAACGACCTGCCATCACCGCGGCATCCTGCAAACCCGAATATTGCAGCGGCCGTTCAAAATCCTGGTAGCCTTTTTCATGTGTCGCCCGGGCATGTCTTATTAGTAATAGCTTTTTCATAACGCTGCAAATTAATTAGTTGAACAGGCAACTCTCAAAACTATGGAAATCTTCCTTTTTTTAAACAACATCAATACCTGTGTCTTGTTTCGGTCATGTTAACCGTTAACAAAATTAATGATCTCTTTTTCAGGAATATCATTCATACATTTAAAATGCCCCAACGGGCACGCGGGCAATCCAAATTTTGAGCAGGGCCTGCAGTGCAGTTCAATACCGGCAACTAAAACTTGTTTTACCTTATAGGGCTGTACGCCCAATAATTCGGGCGCGGTACCACCCCATATAGATACTAAGGGCCTGTTAAAAGCTTCAGCAATGTGGGTTAGGCCGGTATCAAAACCTACTACATTTGCCGCCTTTGATACCAGGAACACCGACTCGTCCAGCGAGGTTATACCGCAGGCATTATATATTTTGCTCCCAATGGCTGCCGCAATACTATCGCCATTGGCTTTAACATCATTACCGCCAAGCAATACAACCGGGCCATTGAGCACACGGCATATACTGATTATTTTTTCGTTCGGCATACGTTTGGTAAAATGCGTAGCGCCAATAATAAATGCGGTGTAATTGTTCCGGTGCGAAACGGGAAGTAACTTATCCAGCTGATAGTCTTCTTTGATATAATAATCAATAGGCTGTTCGTCATTTTTTACCCCTAAAAATGCAACAGTTTTCATATACCGGTCGACCAAATGTACAGGAGGTACCAGTTTTAAATTCAATTTTAAACTCAGCCATTTGCGTATAGCTTGTTTTTTATAAGTTGATGAGGGGATACCTGTCCTGATCTTAATTAATGCGGTACGCAGGTTGTTATGCAGATCAATGATATAGTTATACTGCCCGGCTTTAATCTCTTTGATCGTGTCGGACAGATCGGGTTTTAACAAAAGCAATTGATCTACGTAAGGATTGTTATCGTAAATGAACTTAAAGGCAGGTTTGGTTAAAAAATGAATTTCGGCCCGCGGCAGTTGTTTTTTCAGGCAGCGCACAACGGGGGTCGTGTAAATGATATCGCCCATTGAGCTAAAACGGATAACCAGTATCTTCATTTCGCGCTGCTTAGGTAACCTGGTTCCTGATCTTTTGAATAATAGCCGTTGAAGAATAGCCTTCAACCAGATCAATTGTTTTCACCTCGCCGCCATTGGCAATTACTTCTTTACCGCCAATAATGCTATCAGTAGTGTAATCAGCGCCTTTTACCAGTATATCGGGCATCAGTTCAGTGATCAGGTTCAGCGGTGTATCTTCATCAAACAATACTATCGCGTCAACAAAAAACAAAGCGGCCAATAATAAAGCCCGGCTTTCCTGGTTATTTACAGGCCTTTCAGGGCCTTTTAAGCGTTTTACCGAGGCATCTGTATTTAAACCGATGATCAGCCTTTCGCCCAATTCAGCTGCCTTTACGAGGTAAGTTATATGGCCCGTATGCAGCAGATCGAATACACCATTGGTAAAAACCACTTTTTGGCCCAGGAACTTCCATGAAGCGATTTTTCTTTTAAGCGGTTCTGTGTTCAATATTTTACTTAAAAGGGTATGTTCTAACTGGGCTCTCATATCATCAAACTACTAAAACAGGTCATCGACTGATTTGCAAAGTATATGTCCTATAAGAATATGCATTTCTTGTATGCGTGCCGTAATGGTTGATGGTATGATGATATTCAGGTCGCAAAGCCCATTCATTCCTCCGCCGTTACACCCCGAAAGGCCTAGAGTTGCACAGCCGCCGTTTTTTGCTGACTTGAATGCATTCAATATCCCTTTACTATTACCGCTGGTTGAAATACCAATAAACAGATCGCCGGGTTGCGCCAATGCTTCCAGCTGGCGCGAAAAAACATGCTCGTAACCATAATCATTAGCTATTGATGTAATAGCTGATGTATCAGTAGTAAGTGCTATTCCGGGCAAAGCCCTGCGGTCTTTAACAAAGCGCCCGCTTAGTTCAGCAGCAATATGCTGTGCATCTGCGGCGCTTCCGCCATTGCCCGCAATTAAAACTTTATTGCCATTTTTTATTGCAGCAGTTATCATTCCGCAGGCCTTTTCAATATCCGGCGCAAGGGTGTCTATTACCTTTTGAATAATATGCTGATGGTCCTTAAGTTCTTCAATAACCATTTGTTTATTTTTTCTTCGCTTTAAAAACCTGCGTTATTTCCTGCAATGATAATGCATTCAAACATCTTTCTTTGTATAAACCGCCTTTACGGGCAACTAATATGCCATAATGCATATCTAAAAATCCTTCGTTACGGTGCGCGTCGGGGTTAATTGATAGCCAAACACCCCTGTCCAGCGCGTATTGGTGCCAGCGCCAATCCAAATCAAGGCGCAGCGGATTGGCATTAATTTCTATTACTACATTATTTGCAGCGCAGGCATCGATTACCTTTTTATGATCGAAGGTATAACCATTACGGCTTAATAATAATCGGCCTGTAGGGTGGCCAAGTATGGTGGTGTAGGGGTTTTCAATAGCTTTTATCAATCGTTCGGTCGCCTTTTCTTCGTTCATTTTCAGGTTCGAGTGTACCGAGGCCACTATAAAATCAAATTTTTTCAATATTTCTTCAGGATAATCAAGCGAGCCATCATTTAAAATATCCGACTCAATACCCTTAAACACATAAAAATCGCTGATTTTTTTATTGAGATGATCAATTTCTTCCTGCTGCTGTAAAACCTGCTCAATGCTTAACCCTTTGGCGTAAAAAGCGCTTTTGCTATGGTCGCACATCCCCAGGTATTCCAGCTTCAGTTTATCACGGCAATACAGCGCCATTTCTTCTACCGTATTAACACCATCGCTCCAGGTACTATGGTTGTGCAATGTGCCTTTCAAGTCATTATAGTTTATTAATTGCGGCAGTTTATTGGTCGCGGCCTTTTCAATAAAGGTGGTGCCTTCGCGCAGCTCGGGCATTATAAATTCCAGCCCTGCTTTTTGGTAAATCATTTCTTCGCTTTCGGGCTGGTCCGGTTCTTCAACGGCGCGCGCTAAAACGGCCTTAACGTGTTCGTCGTTTCCTGTTTTTTCAAAATAGGTCTTAAAAAAATATCGCTTCTCTACACAAAAAACGCATACTTTCAATCCATTTTCCAACTCTCCTTCCAGGTGATGTTCTTTAACGGTTACTTTTTTAAGTATATCAGATTGCAGAACGGTGGTAAAGGCTATTTCTTTATCGCGCGTACCCAATACAACCGTAAGCTCGGTAATAATTTCGCATAAGCGGCGAAAATCGCCCGCTAGCTCTACCAAGACGTTTGAAAATATATCCCTGAATTGTCCTATCAGCTGTTTGGCTTCCTGCTCAATTTGCGCATACAAAAATTTGCCGCTGCTGGCCATCGCAAATTCAATGGCTTTGCGTATCTCTTCCTGCGTTTTTAAACCGAAACCTTTTGTTTCTATTAAACGGTTCTCATTACAGGCATAATAAAGCTCACCCACGGTCTCAATACCCATTTCATGCCAGATAACTGATACTTTTTTAGCGCCGATGCCTTTTATACCCATCATTTGAACAACGCCGGGTGGGGTAGCAGCTAATAACTCTTCCATCTCGGCCATGGTGCCGGTGTTCAACAGTTCAACTATTTTTGCTGCCAGGCTTTTGCCTACGCCATCAATTTTTTCCAGTTCTTCAAAACTTTTATCCGCAACAGTAAAGGGCAATTTATCCACCTTAAAAGCAGCGTTAGCTATTGATTTTACCTTGAACGGGTTAATATCATGTAGCTCCATTAATTGGGATAGCAGGCGGAGTTTACGGGCTATGGGTTTGTTTTCCATAATTTGGTTTCTGCTAAATAACCAACAGGTTAAGCGGAATGTTTGTAATGATACGGCTTCAAATTTAACTCTTTTGTCTTCTCTTCTGCCAAATGCAAGTTAAATTTAGTTTGCATATTAGCCCAGATATCAGCCGTTCCGCCAAATACTTTGGCTATTCTGAAAGACATTTCAGGAGTAATGTCCGATTGCTCATGAATTATTTTATTCAGGCTTTGACGGGAAATACCCAACATTTTTGCAGCGGCGGTCACCGTCAATTCATTGGCTGCAATTACTTCTTCCCGCAAAACTTCGCCGGGATGTATGTGTCTCATTTGTCTTTTCATACACATTTTCTAATGATAATCAATGTAATCAAGGTCATAAGCATGCTGGCCATCAAAACTGAATATTATTCGATAATTCTTGTTTACCTTAATACTCCAATAATCTTTGAGGTCACCTGAAAGCTTGTGGATATTCCAGTTTTGAAAAGCTCCAAAATCTTCAGGTACTTGTTGTGCGCTATCAATAACGTTTAACATTCTTTCAATCCGATTGATTTGGTCAGCAGGTAATTTACTGGTATTCCCGTGCTCCCATAATAGCCGAAGTCCTTTGTGCTTAAAACTTTGGATCATGTTTAATTGTAAACTGTAAATTTACAATTGTCAATTTTAAAATGCAAATTTTAAGAATATTTTGGATAAGATTCCTACTTCACCACCACATCATACTCCATTCGGGCCAACGGGGTACGCATCATTTGGGTTACGTTTTTTATTTGCTCGTAAACGCTGTAGTTTTCGCCTAGTTCTGCTTTAAGCATACGGGTTTTCATATCGGCGCCGAAGCCGGAGCTTAATTTGTTGAGAACGCTTTTTTGTTCAGGAAAAGCAACCAGCCTGTAGTTTTTTAATTTAGCTTTCTTAGCTGCCGATTTTACGGCATCGTCAATATTGCCTAAACGGTCAACCAGGCCAATATTCAGGGCTTGTGCGCCCGTCCACACACGGCCCTGGCCAATACTGTTTATATAAGCTTGTGTTTTATGGCGCCCTGCCGCAACTGCTTTTGTAAAATCGTCGTAGCCGTGGTTTATCTCACTTTGCAGTATAGCTTTTTCGTCGGGGGTTAACGGTCTGGTTGTATTGCCGAGATCGGCAAATTTGCCGGTTTTAACGCCATCAAAGGTTACGCCAAGTTTGCTGTTAAATAGCTTTTGCATATTGGGCAGTATGGCGAAAATACCTATTGAGCCGGTAATGGTATTGGGTTCGGCAAAAATAGAATCGGCCGCACACGAAATATAATACCCGCCAGAGGCCGCTACATCGCCCATTGATACAATAATGGGTTTAACTTTTTTGGTAAGCATTACTTCGCGCCATATAACATCAGATGCCAGTGAACTGCCGCCGGGTGAGTTTACGCGCAGAACCACCGCTTTGATGTCTTTATCCAGCCTTACCTTTCGCAAGGCTTTTGATATGCTTTCAGACCCAATACTGTTATCATCGCCTTCGCCGCCTGCTATATCGCCCAAAGCATAAACTACCGCTATACGATTGGTAGAAACCCCTTTATTTTCTTCGTCCCCGCTTTTGGTATACTCGCTTAATTCAACGCTTTTCAAATCATCTTTAGGTTTAACGCTTGTATTTTCTTTAAGTTCAGTCAAAATTTCGTCTTTATACTTTAAGCCGTCAACCAGTTTGTATTTTAATGCATCTTCGGGCTCCCTGATACGCATCTGGTTCGCATAAGCAAATAACGAATCTTTGCTTATATGGCGGCTTTTAGCTATACCGGTTAAAAAATGATCGTATAACGAACCCAGGTACGAAGTAACCTGCAAA
The DNA here is from genome assembly GCA_903885865.1 of uncultured Mucilaginibacter sp. GTDB lineage: Bacteria > Bacteroidota > Bacteroidia > Sphingobacteriales > Sphingobacteriaceae > Mucilaginibacter. The sequence goes on along the minus strand of CAISKH010000438.1, from coordinate 7,237 downwards.
CGGTTAGCATCGCTCATTTTTGTTAATATAAGCGGTTCGACGGCGCTTTTATAGGTACCTACTTTAATGATCTGCGCCTCAATGCCTAATTTATCCAATGCGCCTTTCACGAACGTGATCTGCGAGCTAAAGCCGTTAAATTCAAAAATACCTTTAGGGTTAATATAAACTTTATCGGCAACAGATGCCAGGTAATAAAATCCCTGTGTATAAATCTCGGAGTAGGCGATAACAAACTTCCCCGACTTTTTAAAATTGATAAGGGCATTACGAATCTCTTCGGTGGTTGCTTCGCCCGATAACATATAGCTTTCATCTAAAAATATACCTTTGATGTTATCATCGGTTTTCGCCTTTTTTATATTAGCTAAAATATCTTTCAGCCCTATTGATTTGTCGCCATCAAGACCCAAAAAGCTTAATGCCGCTAATGGGCTGCTTGCTGTACGTTCGGATATAGGGTATTTTATTGCTATGTGCAAAACAGAGTTAGCATCAACCACAACGGTTTTATCGCTGCTGGCTGCTGCTATTATACCTGCAAAAACTAAAATTACAATTATAGTAGTTAAAATTATGCCTACGAAGGTTGCCAACACAAATTTGAAAAATTGTTTCATTTACTATTATAAATATTTATATCTATGCAAACTTAGTAAAACCATATGGTATAATATTAAGAGCAACAGCTATAATATTTGTTACAACAATGAATAACGTTTTTTTATTATTGGGAAGCAACCTGGGCGACAGAAATTTGTTGCTTGAACAGGCCATGCGGTACATTGAGGAAGATATAGGCCAGGTTGTGAAAAAATCGTCGGTTTACGAAACGCAATCATGGGGAAAAACTGACGAACCTGATTATTTGAATAGGGTTGTTGAAATACAAACCGCCCTGCCGGCGCAAGCTATTCTTCAAAAAATATTTGCTATCGAGCAAACTATGGGAAGAAAGCGAGACGAGAAATGGGGATCGCGCATTATTGATATTGATATTTTATTTTATAATTCGGCAATTATTAATGAGCCTGGGCTGCACGTTCCGCATCCCGAACTACACAAACGCAGGTTTACGTTAGAGCCGCTTGCTGAAATAGCGCCCGATTTTATTCACCCTGTTTTTAAAAAGAATAATTCACAATTGAAAAATGAGCTGAATGACAGCTTAATAGTAAAAAAAGTATAAATTTGACCGGTTTAACTATTTATATGGCAGACACCTTTTCAAACCTTGATCTTGATCTTACCCTTTTGCATGAAATTGCAGATGGCAGCGACGAATTTATTGTTGAATCGATAACTATGTTTTTGCAACAAACACCAACTTTAATGCAAGATATAAATACGGCAATATTAGCCAAAGATTGGGACACTGCGGCAACTGCGACACATAAATTAAAGGCTACCTTAGGTTTTTTCGGCATGTTGAACAGCCAGGAGTTAATTCAGGAAATTGAACAAAGCTGTAAGACAGGCGCACCAGACGAACTTGGGATTGCAACAAAATTTAGCCAGGTACAGGCATTTATCGCTGCCAGTACCGGTGCGTTAACAAAACTACAGGAAGAAACACAAGGCAGGCTTTAAATTTGTTCTATTTTAAAGCTGTAACTCTCCATAATTAAATTTGCCAATAAGTTTTTACAGGCAAGTTCAACTTTAGCTTTCGCGATCTCAGCATTGTCGGCTTCAATTTGCAGCGATATGTGTTTACCGATACGTATATTTTGTATTTCGGACAAACCCAAATTTTTCATGCTTCCGGTTACCGCTTTTCCCTGCGGGTCAAGTATTTCTTTTTTGGGCATTACATCTATTTCAGCCTGGAATTTTGTCATTTGCAATTTTGAATTGAATAATGGATAAGGCGATATAGATAAATATAACCACCGGAACAGCAACAAATTTAAAAAATAGTATCAATATCGCCGAAAATAACAGTAGTAAATAGCGATAAATATTTTGATTGAAATCGCTGCTTTTGAATTTAAGCGACATCAGCGGCATTTCGGCCACCAGCAGCGCGCACATAACCAGCACAAATACGGTAAGTATATACGGATTTAATATGTAGTGCGATAAATTACCCTGCTGCTCCATAATTAATGGGAACGAGGCGATCATAATAGCGTTGGCAGGGGTAGGCAGGCCAATAAATATTTCAGCCTGGCGGGTGTCGGTATTAAATTTAGCGAGGCGTAATGCCGAAAATACCGCTATTAAAAAAGCGCTGAATTTTAAATAAGTACTCACATTGGGTATTTGCGGGGCTTGTAAAAACAGTTCAAATACAATTACTGAAGGCAAAAAGCCGAAACTTATCATATCGGCAAGTGAGTCAAGTTCCTTGCCTATACCCGAAAACGACTGGAGTACGCGTGAGGCAAAACCATCAAAAAAATCAAAAATGGCAGCGAGAAACAAGGCATAAGCTGCAAATATCAAATTGCCCTCGAAAGCAAAAACAATACCCACGCAACCGCTAAACAGGTTGGCACAGGTAATGGCATTAGGGAGGTGTTTTTTTAACCGCTTCTTCATTTCGGCCGGAAGGTATCAAACATATATTAAGTGTTTATTATTTACAAATAAATACACTGCAAATAACAAACCAAAATTATTACGAATTCATGGAAATCAGGAATTCCTCGTTAGTTTTTGTGCCCCTTATCTGGCTTTGTAAAAATTCCATCGCCTCTATCGAGTTCATATCGGCTAAGTGGTTACGCAGTATCCATATCCGTTGTAAGGTATCTTTTTCAAGGAGCAGGTCATCACGGCGGGTACTTGAAGCCGTAATATCAATAGCCGGAAATACTCGTTTATTGGATAGTTTACGATCCAACTGCAGCTCCATATTACCTGTTCCTTTAAATTCTTCAAATATAACCTCGTCCATTTTCGATCCGGTTTCTGTTAAAGCGGTAGCGATAATTGTTAATGAGCCGCCATCTTCAATATTACGGGCGGCGCCAAAAAAGCGCTTAGGTTTATGCAGGGCATTGGCATCAACACCACCTGATAATATTTTGCCCGATGCCGGCGCAACGGTATTATAGGCACGCGCCAAGCGGGTAATTGAATCTAATAATATCACTACATCATGGCCGCACTCAACCATACGTTTAGCTTTCTCCAGTACAATGTTGGCTATTTTTACATGGCGCTCGGCAGGCTCATCAAATGTTGATGATACTACTTCAGCACGCACACTGCGGGCCATATCGGTTACCTCTTCAGGGCGTTCATCTATCAGCAAGATGATCAGGTAAACTTCCGGATGATTTTTGGCTATAGCGTTGGCTACATCCTTTAACAGCATGGTTTTACCCGTTTTAGGCTGCGCTACAATTAAACCGCGCTGCCCTTTGCCTATCGGCGAGAAAAGGTCCATAATGCGGGTTGAATAATTGCCCGGATCGGTAAATAAACTCAGTTTTTCTGAAGGGAAAAGCGGCGTTAAGTGGTCAAAAGGTACACGGTCGCGAACTTCGGCAGGTATACGGCCGTTTATGGCTTCTACACGCACCAATGGAAAATATTTTTCACCCTCCTTTGGCGGACGTATGCTGCCGCGCACGGTATCGCCGGTTTTAAGGCCGAATAATTTTATTTGCGACTGCGATACATAAATATCATCAGGAGAGGTAAGGTAGTTATAATCGGACGACCGTAAAAAGCCATATCCGTCGGGCATAATTTCCAATACACCCTCGTTTACAATAACATTGTCAAAATCGAGGTTAATAGCCGGTTCCTGGCTTTTTTGCTGATTGTTAACACGGCGCTCAAATTTTTGGGGTTGCGCGTCGCCAATTTGTTCTTCGGCTGATGGGGTTATTCCTTCCTGCTCTTCGGCCACAGGTGCTGTCACGGTCATCATTTCGTCCGATTCGTCTGTTTGCGGTTCATCGTCCTGCAGGTCAAACAAATTAGTATCATCCAACGGCACCTCAACACGGGGTTGGTTAGGAGTTTTTATAACGCGTATTCTTTTACGTATTTTTTCGCCGGCCTCTTCGGTGGCGGGTGCCGTAATTTCGGCATAGTTGTTTTCAACGGTATGTTGTTGTGCTCTTGCGGCTTCAATTAGTTGCTGCATTTGAACAATGTTAGTTATCAGCTCCGGCTTTCTCAATTCGTCAGCGTCGGCAATACCTAAACTTTTTGCAATTTCGCGCAACTCAGAAACGAGTTTGTCGTTCAATTCGGTTGTATCAGACATGATATAAATTATAGTTCAAAAGGATTTTTTGTTATTACGATAGTTTTTCGTGAGTCGTTAATTATTTGTACTCAGCTTGTTTTACAGTTTGTTTTGGCAATAAGGTACCACGTGCGTTTGTATGCTTTACGTTATCAGCACATGGATATACTATATATTTTTGAAGAAATTTATTTTGCAGCTTATTTGCAATGTTTAAAACCAGGTAACTCCTTTAATATAAATAACGTGGAATTTTAAAATTGTTTCTTTAGCGCAAGAAAAACTCAAAAGGAAAACATTGCAATTCTACTTAATTAATTTAGAAAAATCAAATTTTAAAAAAAATATCTTCAATAAGCCAACAGTTAAACTAATTTTTAGTTTTTTTGAGCATTCAAAAATTTATCCTTCTTTAATGATAACCCGCGCGCAACTGATTGGCCAGATCAAACAAAAAAAATCGTTTTTATGCGTAGGACTTGATACTGATATTGAAAAAATTCCTGAACATTTAAAATCGCACCCAACCCCGGTATTAGAATTTAACCGGCAGATAATTGATGCTACCAAAGATATTTGCGTGGCGTATAAACCAAATTCGGCATTTTATGAAAGCAGGGGCGTACCCGGGCTGCAAAGTTTAATAGCTACCTGGAAATATCTACCTAAAGATTGCCTGAATATAGTTGATGCCAAACGCGGCGATATAGGCAATACCTCGGATAAATATGCAGAAGCATTTTTTGATGAACAAGCCTCAGGGATGAGTTTTGATGCCATAACCGTTTCGCCTTATATGGGCAGTGACAGTGTTACCCCTTATTTAAAATATGAGGGAAAATGGGTGATCATTCTCGCGCTTACCTCGTCAGCAGGTAGCCGGGACTTTCAATATTTAACAACCGAACAGGGTCTTTTATACGAAACCGTAATAAAAAAAGCCAATACCTGGGCCGGTGCCGACAGGCTCATGTATGTAGTGGGCGCCACTAAAAGCGCTGAGTTTACCACCATACGCCAGTACGCGCCTGATAACTTTTTACTCGTACCCGGCGTAGGCGCGCAAGGCGGCAGCCTGGAAGAAGTTTGCCGCTACGGCATGACGAAGGATTGTGGTTTGCTCGTAAACGCGTCACGCTCCATTATATATGCATCAGGCGGCAGAGATTTTGCAGATGCGGCAAGGGCCGAGGCTTTGAAAATTCAGCAGATGATGGAGGTGGAGTTGGAGAAGGCGCGGGTAATATAAAGAACACAAATTTCACGAATTATTTCGAATTTCACGAATTAGTTGCTTATCCAAAATTTGCAAATGATTTTGTTTTGGGTGGTTGGTTAACTACAATTTTATCATCATCGACGAATTAGCCGATAGGGAAATTCGTGCAATTCGAAATAATTCGTGCAATTTGCGTATTTTATCTAAACACGACCTTCCTTTGCGGATACCTCTCCGCATAATTAGCCACTAAATTCCTGATGTAATCATTGCCCGGGTAGGGCGTAAGGTAGTTTTTAAGCTGCTGCAGGCTCTCTACATCAAAATAATGCGAGATATAGCCCATGCCGTAAAACTTTCCTTTCTCCACCAGTATGCAGCTATGTTCGTCGTCGGTACGTCCCTCATCGCGAATGGCGAATGTGGGTAGGGTCTTATTGAGTTCGGCTATGGCGAGGTTTACTTTTTGGTTGTAAGCGTCAGCAGCCTCAAGCCCGGTGCAGGCGCATTCTTCTTTGGCAGCGCTCATGCAGGGCTCCGTATTATTTTGGATGAAACAAAGTTTAGGACAAAGCTCAAAAGTATCTATCAACTGGTTCAATATGGCGCGGCCCTCCAACATCGAGTTGCATGTATAAATGGCCCCGGTATATTTACGGTGTTTATCAACCGCCAGGCGCAGGTAACCGCGCTGATCTTCAAAAGCATACAGGCCAAAAGCATGTTCGAAACGTTTTAACGAACGGTTATACTTCGGCCAAAGCCGTTTTATCTCCAACGCCTCCAATACAAAAGCTATCAGTTCCGTGCCGCAAACCTGGTGGGTTATTTGGTGGATGTTGCGCATAAACTCCTGCCGTTGCAGGCCGGGGTTATTGCCGGTAAAATGGCTGCTTACCCGTTTCTTTATATTTTTAGCCTTACCAACGTATATCACTTTACCTTTTTGATCGTGAAAATAGTATACCCCCGGCGATGATGGCAGTTCCTGCACCGTTTTTTTGGGCAGGTTTGGCGGCAGTACCTGCTCTTTTGAGTTTTGTTTTAAGGCTTGTTTAATATGGTTTTCCTTGTCGTTGCGCAATAGCAAGCTAAATAGTTCGGCAGTGGCCTCGGCATCGCCCTGTGCGCGGTGGCGGCTCTCATTATCAATACCCAGGTGCCGGCATAATTTACCCAGGCTGTAGGAGGGGAGGCCGGGCAAAATTTTGCGCCCCAGCCGTACGGTACATAGTTTACTGCAATTCAACTCATATCCTGCCGACGCCAAATGATAACGCACAAACGAATAATCGAAATTTACATTATGGGCAATAAATATTTTGCCATGCAGCAGGTGGTAAATATCGGCGGCTACATCTTCAAAAGGTGGGGCATCTTCCACCATTTCATTGGTAATGCCGGTTAGCGCACGTATATAAATTGGTATTTCCCTACGGGGATTTACCAGGGTTGTAAAGCGTTTGGTAACTTTTTTACCATCATGTAAGCAAATGGCAATTTCGGTTATGCCGTTTGCGCTGGCATGCCCTCCCGTGGTTTCAATATCTACAATTGCATACATAGGGTAAAAGTACTAATTATTTTAGCCAAATAACAACCGGGATAAATAATCATCGTATTACAGCCACATAGCCCGTTAGGGGTTTATTGCTGACGCCCGTTATAATGTAATAGTAGGTACCGTCGGGTACATTAGCTCCATTATAGCGCCCGTCCCAGGGCACAGCATAATTATTAGAAAAATAAACACGCGTACCGTAACGGTTCAGTATCTCAACCGTAACTTTAGAATAGGTATTTAAATT
>CAISKH010000437.1 GCA_903885865.1 uncultured Mucilaginibacter sp. | reverse complement strand
TACGTTGGTTGGGATATAGGCCGATACGTCGCCCGCCTGTGTTTCAATGATCGGCAAGGCGGTTAATGAACCACCCCCTTTTACAATGCTGCGGATAGATTCGGGCAGGTCATTCATGGCTTGTGCTATGGCATCATTCTGGCTTATTTTAGCGGCACGCTCTAATAAACGGCTGTGCAGGTAAAACACATCGCCCGGGTAAGCTTCACGGCCCGGTGGGCGTCGTAATAACAAAGATACCTCACGGTAGGCAACCGCCTGTTTTGATAGATCATCATAAACGATCAATGCCGGGCGGCCGGTATCGCGGAAATACTCGCCGATAGCAGCGCCCGCAAACGGGGCAAAGAACTGCATGGTGGCAGAATCGGAAGCATTAGCAGCAACAATGATTGAATAAGGCATAGCGCCTTTTTCTTCCAGCGCGCGAACAATGTTTGCAACAGTTGAGGCTTTTTGGCCGCAAGCTACATATATACAGATAACCGGTTTGCCGGCATCATAAAATTCTTTTTGGTTGATAATGGTATCAATACAAACCGCAGTTTTACCGGTTTGGCGGTCGCCAATTACCAGTTCACGCTGCCCGCGGCCGATAGGGATCATCGCGTCAATAGCTTTAATACCCGTTTGCAGAGGCTCGGTTACCGGCTGACGATAAATTACGCCCGGCGCTTTACGCTCCAAAGGCATTTCGTAGGTTTTACCGGTTATGGGCCCTTTGCCATCAATTGGCGCACCTAATGTATCAACAACACGGCCCAGCATGCCTTCGCCTACGTTGATAGAGGCAATTTTTTTGGTACGTTTAACAGTATCGCCTTCTTTTATCTCGTCACTCTGTCCTAACAATACAACGCCTACGTTGTCTTCTTCCAGGTTCAATACAATGCCTTGCAGGCCGTTATCAAACTCAACCAGTTCGCCCGATTGTACTTTTGTAAGTCCATAAACGCGTGCTATACCATCGCCCACCTGGAGCACGGTACCAACTTCTTCTAATTCAGATTCTGACTTGAAACCCGCCAATTGCTGACGCAATATTGCCGATACTTCATCTGGTCTTACCTCTACCATAGTTTATTTTAATTTTAAGATTGCTTTTTTATTTATTGAACAATGCCTTTGGCAAAATCCTTTTTTAACTTTTTTAAACTGCTTGCTATGCTTGTATCTATCTGCCTGTCGCCAACGGTTAGCACAAAGCCCCCAATGAGTTCAGGATCGGTCTTTGCTTCCAGTATCACTTTACCCCCTACAGCTGCCTTCACTTCGTCCAGCATTTTTTGATGATTAGCCGCTGATAATGGCGCGGCTGATACTACCGATGCTTTTGTGATATGTTTCTTTGCATCATACAGGTCAATAAAGGCATGTGCTGTGGTATACAAAACCTCGCCACGGCCCTTGTTGATCATGAGCTTAAAAAACGCAATAGATAATTTGTTCACCTTCCCCTCAAAAACAGCCGTAAGGATATTCAATTTTTTAAGGTGGGATATGATAGGATTAGCCAATACTGCCGTTAGTTGCGGATTTGCTTTTAAGGTCTTCAGGAAAAAAGCCATATCATTATTTACGTCCTCCAGAACTTTTTGTTCTTCTGAAAGATCGATCAATGATTTGGCATACCTGGCTGCTACCGTTAATTCTGACATATTTTTATTTCGGATTTCGGATTTTCAATTTCGAATTTACTTGTCCTTTTAATTTACCTATTTAATCAATATTTCAAATTCCCTTTTTCGATTTCGGAACTATAAATCCGAAATCGAACATTCGAAATCCGATATTATAATTTTACTTCTTTTAAAAGCTGGGCCACCAGCTCGTCTTGTTTTTTCTGATCTTCAAATTGTTTGTTCAGTATTTTCTCAGCAATTTCTAATGATAATGATGCTACCTGGTTCTTCACATCGGCCATAGCAATAGCCCTTTGGTTGTTTATTTCTAAACGGGCCATTTCTATCATGCGGTGGCCTTCTGTATTGGCCGATTCTTTAGCTTCGCTGATGATCTGGTCTTTCACCTTGCGGGCTTCCTGTAATATCAGGTCACGCTCAACACGGGCTTGTTTTAATAAAGCCTCGTTCTCGTTGGTTAACCGGGCCATTTCATCCTTAGCCGCTTCCGCCCGTTGCAAAGCTGTTTCTATAGAGTTTTCACGCTCCTTAACCGCTTCTAAAATAGGTTTCCAGGCAAATTTACCCAATATAAACAGCAGTATGGCAAAGCAAACTGTTGTCCAAAAAACCAAACCAATATCTGGTGTAACTAATTCCATATTTCAGTATTTTTAATAATTAAATGCAAATTAAAACAGCCCCGGGGCCAATCGCCCCGGGTTGTTTTTTACTTTGCGCCAAGCATGGCAACAACCACCGCGAACAGGGCAACACCTTCTACAAGTGCCGCAGCGATGATCATGTTTGTTTGGATCTTGCCAACAGCTTCAGGCTGGCGGGCAATAGCTTCAACAGCTTTACCACCAATCTGACCGATGCCGATACCGGCACCAATAGCAGCTAAACCAGCGCCAATAGGGCCAATACTACCGTGCATTCCGGCAGATACCTGGGCTAAAACCATTCCTGTTATTCCAGTCATTGTGTGTTAAATTTAAACGTGTATATATAATAGATAATTAATTACAAAATATTAGATAACTTCATGATGATGTTCTTCAACTGCCATGCCGATAAACAGTGCTGATAACAGCGTAAAGATGTAAGCCTGCAGAAATGCAACCAACAATTCTATCATATCCATAAAAACTACAAATACTATAGAAACCGGAGATATCCAAAGCGTGCCAAAAATAAATATCAGCGATATAAGGCTCAATATAACAATGTGCCCGGCTGTTATGTTAGCAAACAAACGTATCATTAAAGCAATTGGCTTTGAAAATATAGAAACTATTTCAACAGGTATCATGATGGGGAAAAGCCACCATGGGTTTGGCATAAATATATGTTTCCAGTAATGCTTATTACCATTTAAGTTTACAACAAACAGTATAATCATCGATAGTACCAGTGTTACGGCTATATTACCTGTTAAATTAAAACCTCCCGGAAAAAAAGGGATCATTCCGAACAGGTTATTTATTAAAATAAAAAAGAAAATGGTAAGCAGCAACGGCATAAACCGTACATATTTTATGCCCAGGTTTGGTATAGCTATGTCGTCGCGTACAAATAAAATAAGCGGCTCCAAAAACGATTGTAAACCTTTAGGCGCTTTGCCCGCCCGTTTTTTATAGGTTGATGAAACACTTAAAAATACTATAAGCAACACCGCTATTGTCATAAACATACTTACTACGTTACGGGTGATAGAAAAATCATAAACAGTTGCATTTTCATCTACCTTTCCTGCTGCATCAACTATTTTTACCTTTTTTTCTTCCAATTTATAACTATAATAAGTTCCGGCATAAATGGTGCCTTCGGGCGTTATTTTCGATGATGAGAATACTTCCATCCCTTTATCAGTATATAATATTACCGGCAGCGGGATAGGTTTTTCTGCGACTAAAGGAAATACAAACGGCCATGAATGCGAATCGCCGATGTGCTCCATAATTACAGGTGTGGGGTCGAAATCTTTATCGCCGGTATTCGTGGTATCTTTTTGTGCCGAAGCAAAGGCAGGGATTGACATTACTGTCAAAAAAAATGCGTAAATTAAAGAAATTCTAAAAAGTTTTAAGTTCAAAATCGAGCCGTTAATCATTTAAATGAGGTTTTCTACCTTAAATTTTCGTGCCGCAATCTACGTAACAAAATATAAACTTCAAAGGCCATATTTAATAAATATATGTAGGCAAAACCGGCCAGAAAAATGGGCTTATTTACAGTATTATTTTGCAGAAAAACAAGTATGAATATCAAACTGGCTAATATTTTTAATGTGGTTCCTCCCAAAAAAGCCTGGGCGAAATATTCGGGTTTTTTTTGCCCTACAATTAGCATGAGCATCAATACAAAAAAGGTAAGGCCCGACATATAAAAGAAAACGGTCCAAAATCCGGTGGTCAATAGATCAGAATTACCCGTATATTGAAGCGCGGCAGGTGGTACGGCGATAATGAGTGTAAATAACAGGAAATAACGGATAGCTAAAGAAATTTTCATTTGAGCAATTTAATTATCAGTTGTTTTTAACTGATCTGAAAACGATGTACAAAGATATAAAAACACCAATCAGCGACAACATTGCTGTAACCCATTGTATATCATGGTGTGCAGCTTCATCAATTTTGTACCCTGCATAGGTAAACATCCCAATAATAGCGATCATTTGGAAACCAAGGCCACTATATTTTGCATAACTATTTAACGGGCGGTCGTCGTTATCATTTAATTCATTTTTAGCCATGCGCAAATTTATTAAATCCTATTGCATAATGTTTACTAAATTAGCGATGCTTTTATAACTATGGTTTGAATTTGAGGCGCACTTATATATTCCCTGTAATTAACTCAATAAAATTTTTGCTGATCGCGATGCTATTGGTTATAGCCGGCTGCTCGCTTGAGAGAAAGACCGGCTTTAACCGCGTTATGCAAAACTTAACTGCGCATTATAATATATTATATAATGCCAATGAGATATTGCGGCAAAAGCAGGAAAGCTATGCGGGTGCATTTATCGACGCTTACGGAGATGTGTTAAGTGTTTACCAGGATACAACAGCCCATACCCCGGCGCCTGATAAAGACCTTTATGCCGCTATTCTTAAGGCCAATACCATAATTAATGAAAAAGAACAAAGCAAATACATTGGCGATGCTTACCTGGTTTTGGGTAAGGCCAATTTTTTGGCCGGGAAATACTTTGACGCTGTGGAGTTTTTTAGTTATGTGATACGCTCATTCCCTAAACAGGTTAATTTAACACAAGAAGCTTCTGCGTGGAAAGTGCGGGCCCTGCTATACCTTAATAATACACGCGAAGCAAAACTGGCTTTGGATAGCGCTTTTAAAAACATCAATCCTAAAAAAACTATTAGCGCAACTGCCGATGTTTATGCCGCCAAATTACAGTATGACATTAATACCCAAAACTATGCCGACGGGGAAGACATGGCAAAAAAAGCCATTTATTATTGCAGGAACAAGAATCAAAAATTGCGGTGGACCTTTATTTTGGGTCAGTTGCAGGAACTGAACCACCAAAACAGCGACGCCATATTGAGCTATACCAGCATAGTTAAAAGTAATGCACCATTTGAAATGGCCTTTAATGCCGATCTTAACCGCATACGCATTGAAGATATGCGGAAGGGCGTTAAGATGAACCGCCTTACCCTTTTACTAAACCTGCTTAAAGAGGAGAACAACAAGGATTTTAAGGACCAGATATATTACCAGGTTGCAGAACTTTACGCGGCTGATAAGGATATTAACAACGCTGTAAAATATTATAAGCTATCGGTACGTAACAGTATTAAAAATCAAAATCAAAAGGGATTGTCGTACCTGCGTATAGCTGATATTGATTTCGGTTATAAAGCAGACTATGTAAATGCCAAAAAATATTACGATAGCACACTAACCAATCTTTCAACTAATTACCCGGGCTACCAGGCCATTCAAAAGAAAAGTAATAACCTGCAGCTGCTTGTTGATCAGTTACAAATTGTAGCCCGCGAAGATACTTTACAGGTATTAGCCAAATTGGACGAACAAACACGTAAAATACGTATTGACGCGATGGTTAACGCTCAAATTTTGCAGCAGCAAACTATTGCTGCCAATAACATTACAACGAGCAATGCTTTTGCATCTAACCAGGCAACCCCAACGGGCAGCCCGGCTACCGGCAACAGTTTTTATTTTTATAATGCTATTGCCGTTAGCCAGGGATATAATGATTTTAAGCGAAGATGGGGCAACCGAAAACCAGAAGATAACTGGCGCATAAGCAGCCGGACAAATGGCAGTATCAACAATAACAATTCTGTAACAGCTGCGGCAGGTATCGGTGATCCGGATGCATTGCCAGGCGGTAGGCGCAAAAGCACGACTGATATATCTGCGGGTACTTATCGTCAAAGTTTAATACAGAACCTGCCACTTACCCCCGCTTTGCTGGCGCAATCAAATACCCGCATTTATAACGCGTACGTGGATATAGCCAATTTTTACCGCGATATTTTAGAAGATAAAAAAGATGCAATAGCAACATTTGAACTGCTATTAAATAAATTTCCTAACGATCCTAACAAAGCATCAATATATTATAATTTATACCGGTTATATAGTGATATAGACGCGGAACGATCAAACGGATATAAGAATACTTTGTTAAAAAACTACCCGGAAACGGCTTTTGCTAAAGTAATTATCGACCCGGATTACAGTAAAAAACTGTATGATAAAGACGCGCAGTTCAATGAAGCGTATAACATAGTGTTTGACTTGTACCGTCAACGGAAATACACCCGGGTTATGAGCAGTACCGATAGTTTGGTAAAGCAATATCCGGATAATAAACTGCTGGTGCAATTATATTACCTGCGGGCAATATCGGCAGGGCACCTGGAAAAATTAGGGCCCTTTAGCGCCGACCTGCAAAACATTATTACCAATTATCCGAACGATCAATTAATAACACCGTTGGTAAAACACCATTTAGATTATATCAATGCCAATACCCCTCAACTATCTGCGCAAAACTTTGCCATAATGGATACCGATACTGCCGGGGCATTCTTTACGCCACCCATTGAGTACCAAAAAGAAACAGCCTATAACCGTAACCGCAAAGCGCCTGTGTATGTAGAAGAAAAACCGGTAGTGACTAAACCGACGGAGCAAGCACCTGTTCAAAACAAACCGCCGGTTAAAACCTTGTCGACCCTATTTTCTGCACGCGATAGTACCAATTACTATTTTGTAATAAATGTAAATAGCGGCACAACAGACCTGGCATCTTCACGTTTTGGAATAGGGCAGTTTATTCGTGCCAATTTTAAGGCCAATACCATTGCGCACCAGTTAAAAGATGCCGGGCGCGATAACCAATTGATATACGTGGGGCGGTTTTATAGCCTGGCTACAGTAAAAG
>CAISKH010000436.1 GCA_903885865.1 uncultured Mucilaginibacter sp. | reverse complement strand
TAAAATACCCGGGTTAATTGACCGGGAAAATATTTACTGCTACCCTGATGAAACGGAACAATTTATCGCTTTTCAGCTGGCATTTTTAGATTGGATAAATTATTCGCAGCAATCGCCCGATATTATTCATTGCCACGACCACCATTCGGGGTTAGTGCCGTTTTTACTGCAACACTCTAAGTTATATACACGGCTGGCTAAAACGCCAACGGTATTTACCATTCATAACGGGCAATATCATGGCGCTTTTGGTTGGGACAAACTATCCTACTTACCCGAAATAGACCTGACCAAAACCGGGCTGCTTGATTGGAGCGGAGGAATAAACCCTTTAGCCTCGGCAGTGAGGTGCGCTTCAATATATACTACTGTATCGCCAAGTTACCTTGAGGAACTGGCTGTAAGCGCCAACGGGCTGGAGTATTTGTTTTTTTTAGAAAGATCAAGAGGGATAGGCATAATCAACGGTATTGATACCGAAGTATGGAACGCCGCTACCGACCCTATGATAGCCGAAAAATATATATCGCCAAAAATTGCCGAATGGAAACAAAAAAATAAAGAAGTGCTGTGTGCCCGCTTTAACCTCGAGCCGCAAAAACCACTTATCTCATTCATAGGCCGTCTGGTGTTTGAAAAAGGCGCCGAGGTGCTGGCCGGAGCTATTGAACAAAGCCTTGTTGAATATGCAGGCAAGGTTAACTTTTTGATACTGGGCGCTGGCGAAACGGCTACTGAGGAAAGTTTGCAGGAACTAAAAGAAAAGTTCCCTAAAGATTGCAATGTATATATTGGCTATAATGAAGAATTGGCGCACCTGGTATATGCCGGGGCCGACTTTTTGCTGATGCCATCGCGGGTTGAACCATGCGGCCTTAACCAGCTATATGCGCTGCGTTATGGTACTTTACCTCTGGTTAGAAGCACCGGCGGATTAAAAGACACCGTAATTGATTTTGGCGATAAAGGCGGCTATGGCATCCGTTTCAATAATACCAGCGTGGAGGATATAGATTACGCAATAACCCGCGCTATAGTATTATTTGAAGATGCCAAAAAACTGCAAACCTTACGCAAACGGATGATGGCGCTCGATTTTTCATGGCACGTATCTGCCAAACAATATATGGATCTGTACAAAAGTTTAAATCCCACAACAATATGACATCAAAAGTAATTTGCATTGTGCTTGGCGGAGGCCAGGGGAGCCGTTTATACCCGCTTACCGCCACCCGTTCAAAACCGGCTGTGCCTATTGCAGGTAAATACCGGCTGGTTGATATTCCCATCTCCAACTGCCTGCATTCGGGTATTGAACGGATATATGTATTAACGCAGTTTAACTCGGCATCGTTAAATAAACATATAAAAAACACCTACCACTTTAGCAGTTTCAGCGAAGCTTTTGTTGATATTTTGGCTGCCGAACAAACCCCTACCAGTGGCGGGTGGTTCCAGGGTACTGCCGACGCCGTAAGACAAAGCCTGCACCACCTGGCTGTGCATGAGTTTGATTATGTACTGATATTATCGGGCGATCAGCTTTACCAAATGGATTTTGACGCGATGATGAGCCAGCATATTGCAAAAGGTGCTGATATATCAATAGCTACTATACCTGTGCATATTAACGATGTACCGGGGTTTGGCATATTAAAAACAAATGAGGAAAACTTTATTACCGCGTTTGTTGAAAAGCCTAAAAGCGGGTTTGACCAATTTGTATCAGAAGTAAGCCCCGAAATGGAAGCGCAGGGCCGTATTTACCTGGCTTCAATGGGTATTTATATATTTAACCGCAAACTTTTATTTGATCTGCTGCAGGACAATGAAAGCACCGATTTTGGTAAAGAAGTAATCCCACAATCCATTAATAAGCATAAAGTGTTAAGCTATCAGTATGAAGGCTATTGGACAGATATTGGTACCATTACCTCATTTTTTGAAGCGAACTTAGGGTTAACTGATGACATACCGCAGTTTAACCTGTTTGATAAAAACTACATTTTCACCCGTGCGCGTATGCTCCCGCCGTCGAAAGTTTCGGGCACGCATATGGAAAAAGCGTTTGTTGCCGATGGCTGCATTATTAACGCCAGCCACGTTATTCGTTCTATTATTGGCATACGCACACGTATTGGTTTTGATACCACAATTGAAAATTGCTATGTGATGGGCAGCGATAATTACCAGACATTAGAGCAGATCGATGAATCAAAACTAAACGATATACCCATAATGGGCATTGGCGACAGGTGTCAGATAAAAAATGCCATTATTGACAAAAATACCTATATAGGCAACGATGTTTCTATAAACTGCGGCGATAAACTGGAAGACGGCGATTTTAGTACGCATACCGTTAAGGATGGTATTGTGGTAATAAAAAAGCGTGCCGTAATACCCAACGGAACAATAATTTAATTGTTAATGAATATATACGCGAAACGTCATTGAATAAAAGTATGCTGAAGAAATTCCACGGTATCCGCATGTACATAATATTTAAAATACTTCTTATAAGGAACCTTGTCTATTTCATAAAAACGTATTTCTATAGCATCAAAGGACTCGCCCTTTTCCTTAATCGTAACATTAATGGTAATCCCAGCCACTTTACATTTATCAGCTTCAAGTAATTTTTGAACATAATCATTCATCGATTCGATTAGTTCAGTTGAAGGAGGTTTTTCCGTTTCAGAATAAACAGAAAATGGTTTTACTTCATTATTCTTATTAATATAAGTTCCAAACGGAAAGAATTCTCCATCCATCGCCAATAAAAATGATTGAGCTTGTTTTTTTATGATGTCAATTAGTATAGTTATATGTTTTTCCATTACAGATCCAAACTCTCTCCAATACTAGGCAGCTTAAGATTAATGCCCGCTTTAATAAATTTTTCCATCGCTTCATCTTTATTGATAGTTATCACCGGGAAAGTATCATAATGCATACCGATAATGTTTTGGCAGTTTATAAAACGGGTTGCTTTTATAGCATCGTCAACACCCATGGTATAATTGTCGCCCATGGGTAAAAAGGCCCAGTCCAGATTTTCATCTTCCAGCAGCTTCATATCGTAAGTAAGCGCGGTATCGCCGGCGTAGTATACTTTTTTTCCTTCCGAATAAATAACAAATCCGGCTGGGTTGCCGCCCGCCGCGCCGTCAGGCATGGTACTTGAATGGACGGCGTTTACCATTTTTACCCGGCCAAAATCAAAATTAAAGTTACCGCCAATATTCATTGCGTGCACATTATCAATACCCTGTTTGTTTAACCACGCGCCTATTTCGGCAATACAAATTACTTTGGCATCACTATCCCGTTGTATGGCAAGCAGGTCGGCAACATGATCGCCATGGCCATGCGATACCAGGATATAATCTGGCTCAAGGTCATGAATATTAATATGCCCCGCCGCCGGGTTGGGCGATATAAAAGGATCAAACAACAGTTTTTTCCCTTCAGTTTCAATCATGATGGCTGATTGTCCGTAATAGGTAGTTTTCATGGTTGACCCCCTAGTCCCCTAAAGGGGGAATAAAAATTAATATTCAGTTATTTAATTAATACCTCATTTCAATCACTCCTCCGCCAGGCGGAGGCCGGGGGGCTTAATCCTCACTTGTATCCCCATTGCCCTTATACGCGCTTTTTCTAACAATTGGCATACCGGTAACTTTAAACAGGTCGTCTAATTTTAATAAACTGCCGTTTGATAAATTTGTTAGCAGCACAATGGTAATATCATCCTTTATGTCGCGCAAATAAATATGCCTGAAGCCGTGCCACCAGCCGGTATGGTAAATTACTTTTTGCCCCGGGGCCTCAAATATCCGCCAGCCATAGCCATAGCTAAAATGTCCGTGTATCCAGGGGTTACGCGGGGTATAAGCCGAATCCATGGTAGATTGTTTTATCAGTTTAGCAGCCCGCATAGCGCGGTCAAACAGGTATAGATCGCCCACGGTGCTGTATATGCCTTTGTCGCCAACGGGACCGTCTAAAAAATTCTGTGCTACCGAATACCGCCACTGCCCCCGGTCGTGCCCAACCACGTCAACCGGAATTTTATCATAAACCGCTTTTGAATATACATCCGTATGCTCCATGCCCGCCGGTTTAAATATATTCTCT
>CAISKH010000435.1 GCA_903885865.1 uncultured Mucilaginibacter sp. | reverse complement strand
GCCATAAGCCGCCTGGTTTAAGTTGAGAATGCAAATGTTTAAACACTTTTTGTAAGGTTTTGTCTGTGAAATTATCAAACAAAAACGGGGTAATGATAACATCAAAACCGCCAGGTAATGCAACGTTTTCTATCGCCTCAGTAATAAAATTTACCTGGTTTGCCCCTACATTTCTTTTCCGTGACAGCGCCATCATATTTACAGCTACCTCTACATAAGTAATGGTTAAACCAGATGGATGCAGGCGTGTTAATTCTTCCAATATCCAGCCCGTGCCCCCACCCGCAATCAAAATCTTTGAACCTGGCGGTGCAAACTGCAGCAAATATACCTGGGCGTTAATTAAGGCCCGGCCATAAACTAACCCCGCCAGTCTATCATAAAACCAGGCAGAATTATTATAGTTGGCAGCCATTTTATTAAAATTGATTAAATAATAACAGCAGCAGGTATTGCAGTATTAATACACCATCCATATAAAAGAAATAATAATACTCATCCCTTTTCCATTCAGATTTAAATATGAGCCACCCGGCTAAAATCGCGGTTAGTGTAAGCGCCCAAAAATCATGGCTGAAACCATTGTTCCGGTAAAGGAACATTAACATTATATAACCTGCCAGCAGTACCTGGCAAAACAGGTAAGCCCGTTTTTCACCCCATATTACCGGGATGGTCTTTACACCTAATCTGCTGTCGTCAAAAAGGTCGCGGATATCAAAAGGGATAGTTAGCGCGCCTATGAATAAGAACCGTTTGGCGAACAAAATACTAACATCGCGCATGGAGATATTGGTAAGGCGCATATTTTTGGCCTCTAAAATGGGTAACAGCACAGTACTCATTGTCCAAACCAGGGTTATCAAAAACTGCTTTAAACCGGGGATATGGCGTAAGCCGAATTTGTTATCGCCAAGCGTAAACATCGGAATACTGTAAGAAAAGGATATCATACCCAGAAAAATAAGTAGTAGCCTGGATTCTGTCGATATTAAAAAAAATAAGGGTACCAGCGAAAGGATAGATACGATAGTAAAAGTAACCATCAGTCTGTGATGCGAAAAAAACCAGCGTACGCGCACGTATTCTGATTTTTCAGGTGCTATTGGTTTGGATAAGAGAATTGAAAAATTATAAACGCCAATTGTTGAAGTGAACAACAAGGCAAGTACGGTATACTGCGGCCGCGACCCTATTAAATGAAAAGTAACCAGCGCCTGGGCAACTGCGCATAAAGCCATAAAAACGTTACTGAACAGCAAAAAGTCAACAACAGGCTTAACTAATTTTTTCATTTATGGTGAAATGAGCGCCCGTTGACTTTAAACTTTTTTAAGTAAAGGGTCATGACCGGACTTTAATGTAAATATCGTAATCTCGGGTAATATTCCAACTCTGCCGGGAAAGCCCAAAAATCCGTAGCCAACATTTACATATAACTGCTGATTGCCTTCGTGGTAAAGGCCCGCCCATTCTTTATATACATATTCTACCGGGCTCCATTGAAAATGTTCGGCACGCACGCCAAACTGCATACCATGCGTATGGCCCGAAAACATAACATCAATTTGCGGGTAATGGGGCAATATCTGCGCCCGCCAGTGCGAGGGGTCGTGCGATAATAATAATTTTACAGCCAGGTCATCCGTGTTTTTCACGGTAGGCTCCATGCGCCCATACTTGGGGAAACGCGTTAGCTCGCCCCAGTTTTCGCAGCCTAAAATGCCTATCTCTTCATCATCGACTTTGAGACGGCGGTTTTCATTAAGTAACAGATCCCAGCCCATGTTTTTATGCGTAGTTACAAGATCAGCAAGGTTTTTTTGTTTAGCCGCCTGTGATGGCCAGTCGGCATAATCACCATAATCATGGTTCCCTAATGAAGAGAATACACCCAGCGGCGCTTTTACCTTGCTGAAAATATCCTGGTAGCCATATACTTCATCGGTTCGTCGATTAACCAGGTCGCCGGTAAAGAAAATAAAGTCGGGTTTTTCGCGCAGCAGCATCTCTACGCCGCCGGTAACGGCTTTTTTATTATAAAAGCTGCCCGAATGAATATCAGATATCTGCCCTAATTTTATGCCGTCAAATGCTTTGGGCAGGTTAGGCAGATATAAGGTTTGATGGCGTACCCGGTAATCATAAGCACCCGAAACTATGCCAACTCCTATAGCAGCCAACGGAACTGCACCTGCGATTAACCCGGCTTTCATCAGGAACTCTGACCGTGTTATAGCGTCGTCATTAATTTGATCAGTTGATTTTTTGGTACGCTTTTTTATCCAAACAAATAAGCGCCTTGCATCATCAAACAAAACAAAGGGCAGAAAGGTAATTTTAACTATCGCCAGTACAAAAAAAATCATTAAAAAACCGGCGCGGACAGCAACCGGTATTTTTACATAAATACTAATGATAGTGCCAGCTATCAATATTAATGAAAACAGCAAATAGGCCAACCTAATGCCTTTTCTGGTGTGAAAGGTGCGCCTTTTAAACGCAGCCACAATACCCATCGCCAAATACAGATCGAGCAGGAAAAGGCCAATACCAATTATAATTAGGGTGAATAATTGTCCCTGCATATATTAATTAATAACGGTCATTATCCAGGTCAAGGTCATCATCGTCGTCAGGCTGCAGGTTAAACAGGCTGTTAAACATATCAGAGAAGGCGAAGCCGTTATCCAGGAAGCCTTTGCTTAGCTGCGAAAATTCGGCCAGGCCATGCAGAACAAATTCCATCAATATGAGCTGCTGGCTTTCTATTAAATTGGCATGGAACTTTTTAACAAGGTCCTTTAGCCCCGTAACCGAGTTTAACAGTTTTTTATATTCGGCAAGCGGCAGGTCATCAATTACAGCCAGGCTGTTGCCATCACTGAACCAGTTGATGATCTCGGCATAAGGGTTGGGTGCTTTTGCCTTTTTTGTTTTTTCGGGATCGGGGAAATATTTAAGCAATAAGGTTTTGATAGCCTTGCCTATTAATATATTGGCTACTTTGGCGGGGCCCTCCAGCTCGCCTTCATAAACCAGCTCTATTTTACCGGTAATGGCCGGGATAACACCCAGGAAATCGGCTATACGCACAAAAGTTTTAGCCTCGTGGTTAATGATCATGCGGCGTTCGGCATTGCTTATCAAATTCTCAAAGGCCGAAATAGTTAAACGCGCAGATACGCCCGATTTTTTATCAATGTATTCCGAGTTGCGCGCTTCAAATGCAATTTGCTCGACCAGGTCTTTTACCAAACCATCGGCCTCAACCGCTACCCTTTGTTCGGGTGTGAGCGACGCTTCCTGCTGGGTTATTTTGCGCGATATATCTACCGAGCGTGGGTAATGCGTTAATATCTGGCTTTCTATACGGTCTTTCAACGGGGTAACAATTGACCCTCGGTTGGTATAATCTTCGGGGTTGGCTGTAAATACAAACTGAATATCAAGCGGCAACCGCAGTTTAAGGCCACGTATCTGTATATCCCTTTCCTGTAGAATGTTAAACAGGGAAACCTGTATCCTCGCCTGTAGGTCGGGCAGCTCGTTGATAACAAAAATGCCCCGATGTGCGCGCGGTATTAAACCGAAATGGATAACCCGCTCGTCTGAGTAAGTTAACTTCATGGTAGCCGCTTTGATGGGGTCAACGTCGCCTATCAGGTCGGCAACGGTAACATCAGGCGTTGCCAGTTTTTCGGTGTAACGTTCGGAGCGGTGTATCCAGGCAATGGGCGTGTCATCGCCCCTGATCTCGATTTGGTGATGTCCGAACCAGGATATCGGGTTCAGCGGGTCATCAAACAATTCTGCACCTTCAATATATGGAATATACTCATCGAGCAAATTAACCATCAACCGCGCTATACGTGTTTTTGCCTGCCCGCGCAAACCGAGCAGTAAAATATTATGCCGCGATAAAATAGCCGTTTGCAGGTCAGGAATTACGGTATCTTCAAACCCTATTATACCTTCAAATCCGCCCTCCTGCTTTTTTTGCAGCTGGGCTATTAAATTCCGCCTCAATTCATCCTTAACCGATTCGCTTCTGTAATCCGTTTGCTTTAGCTGGCCGAGGGTTGTTATGTTTAGTTTATTCGTCATTTGTTTTTTTGTAGTCCGGAAGTCCGCAAGTCGGAAAGTCCGGAAGTTTTTTATTGCTTCTATTATACGATCCACCTGGTCCACCTGGTCCACCTGGTCCACCTGGTCCACCTGGTCCACCTGGTCCACCTGGTCCACCTGGTCCACCTGGTCCACCTGGTCCACCTGGTCCACCTGGTCCACCTGG
>CAISKH010000434.1 GCA_903885865.1 uncultured Mucilaginibacter sp. | reverse complement strand
CCTATGCCTTTTGCACCGCCGGTTACAATAACCACTTTGTTTTTTAATTGCAGATCCATTTTTTAATATTTTTAATTGAATTTAAAGTCCATAAAATTTAACCGCGTTACCCCCCCAAAACTTCTCCTGTTCATCCTTTGAAAGTTTAGCGACATAAGCTTCCGGAATACCCATCATCTCTCCATAAGTAGCGGCCACACGGCATACAGGCCAGTCTGACCCATACATTACCCTGTCTATTCCAAAAGCTTCAAATACCACATCCAGGTACGGTGTAAAATCCTCCCGTTTCCAGTTCTTCCAGTCGGCCTCGGTTACCATACCCGATACTTTGCACAATACGTTCTCATTCTTCGCTATTTCCCGCATATCTTTTGCCCAATCGGCTATATCGCCAGCTTTTATTTTTGGCTTAGCGATATGGTCTATCACAAAAGGCTGATCGGGGAAGCTTGCAGCAAATTCATTTGCATAAGCTATCTGGTCGGTATATACCAGGATGTCATAAGTATATCCAAACTGATTAAGTTTAGCTATACCTCTTTTGAAATCGGCATTCAGCATATAGGCCCTATCGGCCTCGCCCTGTAAAATATGGCGGAAGCCTTTTAGTTTTTCAAACTGCTTAAAGTATGCCAGGCGATCCTCAATATTTTCGACTTTAAAATCTACCCATCCCACAACACCTTTAATAAAATTGTGCTTAGCGGCATGGTCCAGCATCATGGCATTTTCTTCTTCGGTTTGATCTACCTGTACAGTTACACAGCCGTTAAATCCATAATTTTGCAGGATAGGCTCCAAATCTTCTGGCAAAAAATCAGCCTGGATGATCTCCATATCATCATTTATCCAGGCATGCTGCACCGGGTCATACTTCCAAAAATGCTGATGTGAATCAATTCTTGGCATATGCTTTTAATACTTGTTTTGATTCGCCTAAGCCATCAATACCTAACTCCATCACATCGCCGGCTTTTAAATAAACAGGTGGATTAAAGCCTAACCCAACCCCGGCCGGTGTACCTGTAGAGATAATATCGCCAGGCAACAGGGTCATGAACTTGCTTACATAGGCTATCACAGTAGGCACATCGAATATAAAGTTTGATGTATTGCCATCCTGCATAGTTTTGCCATTCACTTTTAACCAAAGCCTCATATTATTTACATCCTTAATTTCATCGGCAGTAGCCATAAACGGACCCATCGGTGCAAAAGTATCACAGCCTTTACCTTTATCCCAGGTGCCGCCGCGCTCCAGCTGAAATTCACGTTCTGATACATCATTATGCAATACATAACCCGCTACATAATTTAAGGCATCATCCTCATCCACATAACTTGCTTTTTTGCCCATAACAACGGCCAACTCCACCTCCCAATCAGTTTTAACAGAATCTTTCGGTATAATAACATCATCATTAGGACCAACCAGCGCGGTTGTTGATTTCATGAATAGTACCGGTTCGGCAGGCGGTGTTGCGCCGGTTTCTTTAGCATGATCGGCATAATTTAAACCGATACAAAGAATTTTTGATGGCCGGGCAACAGGGCTCCCTAAACGCGTACCGGGGGCTACCTTTGGCAATTTTCCTTCATTATCCTGAACAAACTTTTTAAGCCTGGTTAAACCATTATTTTCAAAAAAAGCTTCGTTATAATCTTCGCCAAAGGCCGATGTATCGTAGTTGGTATCGTTAATAATTATACCTGTTTTTTCTTTACCGGGATTACCAAATCGTATAAGTTTCATAAATTAAATGGTTGTTAGTTCAATAATTGTATCCGTTGGGTCCAATGTTATATTATCTGTATATATAAAAACACCTTCGGGTAGTTGTTTAAATTTAACGCTGCTGCCGTTACTCATCAGTGTAGCTTTAGTTACTTTGGCTTTTAGCTGCGGCAAAAGTATGTACGGCTGCTGGGGCGTTGAAAGTACATGCGCATAAAGTGTTTTATTTTTCGAAGTTACAGTACCCCATTCCTGCGACTGGATTACGTTACCCCTCGTACCATAAATACTTTCACCATTCTTTTGCAGCCAGTTACCTACAAGGGCAAGTGTGTCGGCAAATTCAGGCTGAATTTTACCATTCGGCATAGGGCCAACGTTTAATAAAAAGTTGGCATTATGGCCCGCCGCGTTTACCATATAGCGGATGATCTGTTTAGTTGATTTATATTTCCTGTCGGTAATATTAAAGCCCCAGCTATTGTTAATGGTTTCGCAGGTTTCTAAAGGCAACTCGCCTACCTTTGATTCGCCGCTAAAACCCGTGGTATTACCACCCGGCAAATCTTTTTCAAACATCTGGAAATCTTCGCCCTCCATAGGCGCCAGGTGATGATTGTTGCCCACTATTATGGCTGGGTTTAGTTTATGTATCAATCCATATATTTCATCAAAATGCCAATTAACATCACGGCGCTCCCACTGCCCGTCAAACCATATAGCGCCTACAGCCGGGTAATTGGTGATCAGTTCGGTTAACTGGGCTTTCATAAATTTAATGTAGCTATCCCAATCGCCCTTTGTTGGCTTGCCGTTTACAATAGGGCTTCCGAAAGCATAGTCAGGACGGCCCCAGTCTAAAAGCGAATAGTAAAAATGTAGTTTGATCCCTTCTTTCTGACACTCTTTGGCCAGCTCTATTAACGGGTCCTTGTGATAAGGCGTGGCATCAACAATGTTATAGGGCGATGCCTTGGTACCAAACATGCTGAAGCCATCATGGTGGCGCGAGGTTATAGTAATATATTTCATGCCCGCCCTTTTGGCAAATTGCACCCATTCTTTTGCATCAAATGCCTGCGGGTTAAAAAAATCGGCAAGGCGCTTATAATTATCGTAAGGTATTTTTTGGTTATTCATTACCCATTCCCCAGCACCCAACTGGCTGTATATTCCCCAATGAACAAACAGCCCGAATTTCATATCCTGGAAGGCCTCGCGATAGGCTAAATTGCTTTGTGATGGTTTATAGCCGGTTTGCGCATAAGCTGTTACCGTAAACAGAAACAATGCTGATAATAATGCGTTTTTTATCATGATTTTTGGTTAGTTATTCAATTTAACAAATCCGCCATCCAGCAAATAATCACAACCGGTTACAAAACCCGCTTCGTCACTGCATAAGTATAAGGCCAGCGATGCTACTTCTTCGGGCTTACCCATACGGCCTATTGGCTGGCTTTTCGACAGTTTATCAAACATTTCTTCTTCCTGCCCTGCATAATTTTTGGCTATAAAGCCATCCACAAAAGGGGTATGCACCCTCGCAGGCGATATGCTGTTGCAGCGGATATTATCATTCAAATAATCGCGCGCTACAGATAAGGTCATGGCTGCAACCGCGCCCTTGCTCATGGAATAAGCAAAACGGTTGGTAATACCTACTACGGCAGCTATCGATGCCATATTTAATATAATACCGCCGCCATTGCTTTTCATTAAAGGGATAGCAGCGAACAACGAGTTGTACACCCCTTTAACGTTCACATTAAATATTTTGGTAAAATCTTCTTCGCTGGTATTTTCGGCTGCTCCGATGTGGGCGATCCCGGCGTTGTTTACCAGGATATCTATTACACCTATTTTTTTGTAGATGGCTATAATTTGCTGCTGATCGCTCACATTACAGCTATGCGCGAAGGCTGAACCGCCTTGTTGTGTAATTTCATTTACCGTATCCTTTGCGGCGTCAGCGTTTAATTCGATGATATGCACAACTGCACCTTGCTTTGCAAAAAGCAACGATATTGCTCTTCCTATTCCGCTGCCGCCACCTGTTATTACGGTGGATTTTCCTTTTAAACTAAACATGTATTATTATTTATTTTGTGTGGGTGTCACCCAGAGCTCCGTCGAGGGTGAGCGCAAAGGCCCGCCCGCATGCTTCGACGGGGCTCAGCATGACACCTCATTTTTATCTTTACAAAGAAACCCCTCTTTTCCACGGAATAAAATCGTCCTGCCCTAATTGTACCGATTTAGGCTGAACAACTCCACTGGCAACATCTATCACATAGTTTAATATGCGCTCGCCGGCCTGTTCGATGGTTTCTGTGCCTTCTATAATCGTTCCGCAGTTAATATCAATAATATCCGGCATTTTTTTATAAATACGGGTATTGGTTGATAGCTTAATAACCGGGGTAATAGGGTTACCTGTTGGCGTACCCAAACCCGTGGTAAACAATACCACGTTAGCACCCGAACCTACTTCGGCGGTGGTGCTTTCTACATCACTGCCCGGGGTGCATAATAAATTCAGGCCCGGCTTGGTTACTTTCTCGGGATAATCCAACACGGCTGCAACCGGAGAGTTACCACCTTTTTTAGCCGCACCTGCGGATTTGATGGCATCGGTAATTAAACCATCTTTAATATTTCCGGGCGATGGGTTAGCGTAAAATCCCGAACCGTCTGCTTCGGCCCTCGCGCTGTAGGTACGCATGAGGTGCATGAATTTTTTGGCAGTATCTACATCAACACAACGATCGCTCAGCTCTTGCTCCACACCGCATAGTTCGGGGAACTCAGCTAAAATTACACTGCCGCCCAGGCTAACCAATACATCAGATACATAACCCAAAGCGGGGTTAGCAGATATGCCTGAAAAACCGTCTGATCCGCCGCACTCTAAGCCTATACATATTTTTGATATGGGGGCGGGTTGCCGCTCTTGTTTATTAGCCTCTATTAACCCGGCAAAGGTTTGCTTTAAGGCCTCCTGCATCATGGTGCTTTCCTTACCTATCTTTTGTTGTTCAAGCATTATCAATGGCTTGCTAAAATTGGGATCGCGTTTCTTTATTTCTGTTTCCAGGATGCTTGCCTGCGCGTGCTGGCAGCCTAAACTTAGTACCGTCGCGCCTGCCACGTTTGGGTGTGTAATATAACCCGCCAGCAATCCGCATAAAGCGTCGGAATCGGTTTTGGTCCCACCGCAACCCATATCGTGGGTTAAAAATTTAATGCCGTCAATATTCTCAAACAGTTTTTTAGAAGTCTTTTGCGCGGTTTCCATTTGCAGGTCGGCATTTAATATCGATTCGACCGAATTTCCTGTTTGGTATAAACTGATCAGGCTATCTACCTCATTTTCGTAATTCTTCGCCTTTTTAAATCCCAGTTTTTCAACCAGCGCATCTTTCATCACCATAATGTTCCGGTTCTCGCAAAACACCAGGGGGATAACCAGCCAGTAATTAGCCGTACCTACCGAACCATCCTGGCGGTAATAGCCCAAAAAAGTTCTTTGGGCAAATTTATCCACTTCGGGCTTGTGCCAGTTTAGTTTGCGCTCGCCTAGTTTAAAATCGCTGGCGGCGTGGTGTATGTTTTCGGTAGTAATGGCGCTGCCCTTCGGTATATGATGGTTAGCCTTGCCTACCAATACGCCATACATATAAATTTCCTGGCCCTCATCAAGGTCGGTTATTGTAAACTTATGTTTGGCAGCCACGTCGGTTACCAGCGTGATGTTATCGCCTTTAAATGGTACTGAAGTTCCTTTGGCAATATCCTGTAAAGCAACCAGCACATTATCATGCGGGTGTATTTGTAAAAAAGTATTAATAGTATCGGTCATTACGTTTGCACAAATTATATTTCAAAAACTTTTTTCATCAGCACCCATTTCTCACCGGGTTTTGAGCCGGGAATGGCCTGCTGGTATTTCCACATCAGGCTTTCCCATTCCTGCACCGTGGCGTTGGCGGCATCCATAGCGCCTTTTTTATCAAAACTGAAGGTATTATCAGTCTCCATTATCATAAACATCCGGTTAAAACACCGCCATATTTCCATATGGGTAATGCCCGACTCTACAATGCTTTTATGTATCTCGGGCCAAATGGCTTCATGATATTTTTCGTATTCGGCGATGAGTTGCGGATCATCCTTCAAGTCTAACGCTAAACAGTATCTATTCATAGTTTATATCGTTATTTTTACAACCTTATGCCCTTTAAGGCCATAATAAAGCACGACAAAGAAACATAGCAATGGGACT
>CAISKH010000433.1 GCA_903885865.1 uncultured Mucilaginibacter sp. | reverse complement strand
GCAAAGCTGAAAGAAGAAGGCATTGCTGCACGCGTGGTAAGTATGCCATCGTGGGAGCTGTTTGAAAAACAGGATGCAGCTTATAAAGAAAAGGTATTCCCTAAAGCGATCAGGAAACGTTTGGCCGTTGAAATGGCCTCACCGCTTGGCTGGCAAAAATATACTACCGATGAGGGCGATACTTTATGTATGACCACTTTCGGCGAATCGGCACCGGCAGAAGACCTTTATAAGTTTTTTGGGTTTACGGTTGATAATGTAGTTAAAAAGGCGAAGGCTTTATTGTAGATATGAGTATTGAGATGTGAGATTTGAGACGAATTGTCTGTTACCTGATCTCATATCTCACGTCTCACGTCTCAAATCTAACAATATGAAAATAGGCATAGCGGCAGATCATGGTGGTTTTGAATTAAAAGAGATCGTACATCCCTTTTTAATTTCGCTTGGCCATGAGGTAAAAGATTTTGGCGCCTATACCTTAAATAACGGCGACGATTACCCCGATTATGTTATCCCCCTGGCCAAAGCGGTTGCGGGCGGCGAGGTGGAACGCGGCATTGCCATTTGTGGCAGCGGCGTTGGCGCGGCAGTTGCGGTAAATAAAATTACAGGGGTCAGGGGATGTTTAATAAACGATCATTTTTCGGCGCACCAGGGGGTGGAAGACGATAACCTGAACATACTTTGCCTGGGCGGGCGCGTTACCGGTTATATGGCTGCTGAAGAATTGATCGCGGCATTTTTAAACGCCGAATTTACAGGGCTTGAGCGCCATATGCGCCGCTTGCAAAAAGTTCATTTACTTGAAAAATAAAAAGATATACAGAAAATTAAATAAATCCGATCATGGAAACCAATAAAGTAAAACAAATACATAGTTTCGGCCAAAGCATCTGGCTTGATTTTATAGACCGCGCTATCATCGGCAACGGCAAGCTTAAAGCGTTGATAGATGAGGATGGAATAAGGGGCGTAACCTCTAATCCCGCCATTTTTGAAAAAGCGATCAGCAGCAGCGATCTGTATGATGATGATATAGCCACGCTTTCAGAAGGCGATAAAACCAACGAAGAGATATTTTTCGGCCTGGCTATTACTGATATTCAAAACGCGTGCGACCTGTTTAAAGGTCTTTACAACGAAAGCAATAAAGGCGACGGCTATGTAAGTTTAGAAGTATCGCCGTTTTTAGCTTTAGATACCGAAGGCACCACCAAACAAGCCGCACAGCTTTGGAAACAAGTTAACCGCGAGAACGTAATGATAAAAATTCCGGGTACAAAACCTGGTTTAGAAGCTATCCGCAGGTCAATCGCGCAAGGCATCAACATTAATGTAACACTGCTTTTTGGTTTGCCACGTTATGAGGAGGTAACCGAAGCCTATATTTCAGGATTAGAGGATCATTTGGCAGCAGGCCATTCTATCGGGCATATTTCTTCGGTAGCCAGCTTCTTTTTAAGCCGTATTGATGTATTGGTTGACCCCATGCTCGACGCAAAAGGCCTGGGCGACCTTAAAGGCGAGATCGCGATTGCATCAGCAAAAAAAGCGTACGAAATTTATAAAAGAGTGTTCAGCGGCCCGCGCTGGGAAAAACTGGCGGCCAAAGGCGCTAAACCGCAGCGTTTACTATGGGCAAGTACCAGCAGCAAGAACCCCGCCTTCAAAGATACTAAATATGTAGAGGCGCTGATAGGCGCTGATACCGTTGATACCGTTCCTTTGGAAACTATTGAAGCTTTCCGCGATCATGGTATTGCGGCCAATACGCTGGAGCAGGGTTTGGATAAAGCTACTGAAGCCTTAGACAGGCTGAAAGCTGCGGGTATTGATATTGACCAGGTAACCCAGCAATTAGAAGATGAGGGTATTGAGAAATTCAATAAACCTTTCGAAACATTATTAAAAGCTATAGACGACCAAAAAAGCAAGGTAAAATAAACTCCGTAATGGAAGCCAATAACCTTAAAATACTTTTTTTCGACATCGGCGGAGTGGTGCTCAGCAATGGCTGGGGGCAAGAATCTCGTAAGCTGGCTTCCGAAAAATTCGGCCTTGATTTTGCCGAAATGAACGCGCTGCATACTTTCATATTTAACGTGTACGAAATAGGGAGCATTACGCTGGATGAATACCTCGATACTGTAGTATTTAATCACCCGCGCGAGTTTGCAAGGGAAGACCTTAAGGAGTTTATTTACCAGCAATCGGTTGAGCTGCCAACGTTAAAATGGTTAAAAGAATGGAAAAAAGATTGCGGCTTCCGTATTATTTCCATTAATAACGAGGGAAAAGAATTAAATGACTACAGGGTAAAAAAGTTTAAACTTCATGAATTTTTTGACGCCTTTGTATCATCATGCGAGGTGAAAATGCGTAAACCCGATCCCCGTATATTTCAGCTGGCTATGGGTATAGCACAGGTTAGCCCCAACCAATGTGTTTATTTTGACGACAGGATAATGTTTGCGAATGCAGCACAACGATTGGGCATCAGGTCTTATCATCATACCAGCCTCGAAACAACCAAAAAAATACTAAAACAATTAAAAGAGGAAAACCAACAACTACTATGAGCACACCGGATAAATACGATTTTGGCATGATAGGCCTGGGTACTATGGGCCGTAATTTATTGCTAAACATGGGCGACCATGGCGTAAAAGGCGCCGGGTTTGATAAAGACGCCTCAAAAGGCGCGTTATTAGAACAGGAAAGCAAACATGGCAATCTGAAAGGTTTTAGCGATGTAAAAGAATTTACAGCCAGCCTGAACAGCCCGAAAGCCATTATGATGCTGGTGCCGGCCGGTAAAATTGTTGATGATGTTATTGAAGAATTATTGCCGCTTTTAGCTAAAGGCGATATTTTAATTGACGGTGGCAACTCGCACTTTACCGATACCAACCGCCGGGTTGATTACCTGGAAGCACAAGGTTTTCACTTCTTCGGCATGGGTATATCAGGCGGCGAAGAAGGCGCGCGCAAGGGCCCGAGCATGATGCCGGGCGGAGATAAAGATGCCTATAATGT
Source organism: uncultured Mucilaginibacter sp. (assembly GCA_903885865.1). Classification (GTDB taxonomy): domain Bacteria; phylum Bacteroidota; class Bacteroidia; order Sphingobacteriales; family Sphingobacteriaceae; genus Mucilaginibacter. The sequence goes on along the minus strand of CAISKH010000433.1, from coordinate 1,530 downwards.
AATGAAGCCCATACTGGAGTCGATAGCGGCTAAGGTTGACGGCGCTCCCTGCGTTACCTATATCGGGCCGGGCGCGTCGGGCCATTTTGTAAAGATGGTGCATAATGGCATTGAGTACGGGCTGATGCAGTTAATTGCCGAAACTTATGAGATATTGAAGAAAGGATTAAAGCTGGATAACGAAGCCATAGGTAAAATATTTACCAAATGGAACGAGGGCAGGCTAAAATCGTTCCTGATGGAAGTGACCAGGGATATATTTAACTACAAAGCGCCGGGGACCGATCATTTATTATTAGATGATATTAAAGATGAGGCCAGGGCAAAGGGGACCGGCAAATGGACCTCGCAAGTGGCGATGGACCTTCAGGCACCCATACCTACCATTGATACCGCTGTAGCTAACCGCGACTTGTCTAAATACAAAGCCCTAAGAGAAAAAGCGGCAGCTTTATACAGCAAAGAAGAAATTGAATTGACTGTTGATGCAGACCAATTTATTGCCGAATTAGAGCAGGCGTTTTATTTCACCATGATTATATCCTACGCACAGGGAATGCACCTGCTGGCAAGGGCGTCCGAAGAATATAGCTATGGGCTTAAGCTGGGTGAGATAGCGAAGATATGGCGCGGAGGCTGCATTATCCGTTCAGAGTTTTTGAATGATATATTTAACGCCTATCAAAAAGACGCCAAACTGGAGCATTTATTACTGGATGCGGGCGTGCAAAAAATTGTTGAAGCGGCAATACCGGGTATACGCTCGGTAGTGTCAAATAGTACTTCAGCCGGTATTGCGACCCCGGCCTACGCGGCATCATTGGGTTATTTTGATGCGTTCCGCAGCGCAAGGATGCCTTCAAATTTAATACAGGCGCAGCGCGATTATTTTGGCGCTCATACTTATGAACTGATAGGTAAGGAAGGAACATTCCATACCCAATGGGTAGCAAAAAATTAACAGAAACAGAAGCAGAAAAACATCATGTCAATAACAACATCAGAACCAACAATATTCGTCATATTCGGTGGAACCGGCGACCTAAACGCCCGTAAACTGGCCCCAGCGTTATATAATTTATTTTTGGATGGTTGGTTACCAAAACAATTTTCCATCATAGGTACAGGCCGAACTCAATTTACAGACGAACAATTCAGGGGAAACTTGCTGAACGATATTAACCAGTTTTCGCGCAGCGGAAAGGCCGCAAAGGGAAAATGGGACGAATTTTCGAAAAATATTTTTTACCAGGTATCAGACGCTAAAGACGCGGAAACCTATAAAGAGTTTGGCAAACGGATAGACGCGCATAACGCCGAGTGGAAAACCAAGGCAAATGTAATTTATTACCTGGCGGTTGCCCCCGATTTTTTCCCGATTATCGCTTCCAATATTGCAAAGGCTGAGCTGGCCGTTGATCCTGAAAAAACAAGAATTGTAATTGAGAAACCATTCGGACATGACCTGGAATCGGCAAAAGCATTGAATAAGCTATTATCAGGTATTTTTTCTGAAAAACAGATATACCG
>CAISKH010000432.1 GCA_903885865.1 uncultured Mucilaginibacter sp. | reverse complement strand
CCGATAAGCTAATGAACGGCTACTTTGATAATTCGGTGCAACATATGTTCTCGTATTTTGTGAGAAAAGAAAAGATAGATTTGAAGGAGGCTGATGAGATCATGAAACTGATTGAAAAGTTAAAAAGTAAATAGTGATGACAGCTTTTCAAAAAAGCGTACGGCAGTCGATAGTATTTGTAAAATACTGCGTAACGGTGTTGACGCTGGTATTTGCGTTAACCGTATCAGCAAAAGGCAATACAGTTATCATAATAGCTGCTGACACTGTCTCAGACGGCAACAAACTATATATGCAAGCTGAAATACCACCTGCTTTTCCGGGAGGTTCTGATAAATTTTCCGGGTTTTTACAGGAGAATTTAAGGTATCCCGATGCTATGAGAAAAGCAATTGTAACAGGAAAGGTAAATGTTAAGTCTATAGTTGAAAAAGATGGCAGTTTATCAGACACACAATACCCGGTTGCCGACCGCGAGGCCAAAGTAACAGTCCGTGCTATAGTTAGTTTTGTGGTTGAAAGGGATGGAAGCATAACAGATGTTAAAGGCATAAGCGGGTCAAGAATAGTTAAAGGTATAGGCGGGTCAAGCGGAACAGTAACGTCAATGAAGGAGGCTATAATTTTGGGGAATGAGGCTGTAAGAGTAATGAAGACAATGCCTAAATGGAAACCGGGTTACCAGAACGACCGCGCCGTAAGGGTTCTGTACGTTGCACAGGTAGATTTTCCCCTGAACGAAGATGAAGTACAGCCTATTACTAATACGCCCATATCGTCGATGCCTTTAAGCCTTCAGGCATCGTCAGTAACCACACCTCCAAAAGACGACGTGATCTATTCGTCTACTGATCAAGCGCCACAATTTCCGGGTGGAATGGAGGCTTTTGGCAAATTCCTGGGCCAAAATGTTCACTACCCTGTTGCAATGAACGAAAAATTGCTCGAGGGAATAGTGACCGCCCAATTTGTTATAGAGCCCGATGGCTCGCTCTCGAATATCAAAGTGCTTCGCGGCCCGGGCTATGGCTCGTCTGAAGAGGCTGTGCGGGTATTAAGTTTATCGCCAAAATGGAAACCTGGTCTTAATAACGGCAAACCGGTAAGGGTTGCCGTTACAGAGCTCATACACTTCACTTTAAAAAAAGCGACTGATAAAAAAGCTGTAAATTAATATCCTATATTTAACGATAACATAACTACAAATCAAAATACCACCCTAAAACAATGAAAATTAAAAAACTGACCCGCATCGCGATTGTTAAATACAGTTTATCGGCCTCTTTATTTGCGCTGATGATGATATTTACATCGGCCACAGTAAATATCAGCAAGGCAGCTAATGTTCATACCAAAATGCCCTGTGATATAACTAACATGCCGGTAACCGGCCGGGTTGCTGCTACCGATACTGTACCAGACAACAGGGTTTTTGTGCAAGTGGAAACCATGCCCCAGTTTCCGGGAGGGATGATGGATTTTTTTAATTTTCTTGCAAACAACACCCATTACCCGGCTATTGACAGACAAAATAATGTAACCGGGAAAGTTATAGTGCAGTTTGTAGTTGAAAAGGATGGAAGTTTAACTGCCATTAAAGCCCTTCGCGGCCCAAGCCCCACATTAATGAGTGAAGCGATAAGGGTTATGGGTACGTCGCCAAAATGGAAACCTGGCATTCAAAATGGCCATGTAGTAAGAGTAATGTATACGGTGCCGATAAATTTTACATTAAATATGCCCAAAACATTACCCGCTGCTAACGCGCCTGGATCATCATCGGCTGGAACAGCTGATGATAACAGGATTTATGCGCAGGTTGATGCGCAGCCCGAATTTCCGGGAGGACTTCGGGAATTTTCTAGTTTCCTCGCCAAAAACATTCATTACCCTGATGCTGATAAGGCAAGTAAAACAGAGGGAAAGGTTTACATCCAATTTGTTGTTGAAAAAGATGGCAGCATTTCAGGAATCAGGACCCTACGCGGCCCGAGCGAGGCTATGATGAACGAGGCGATAAGGGTTATG
>CAISKH010000431.1 GCA_903885865.1 uncultured Mucilaginibacter sp. | reverse complement strand
CCTTATAAGAGTTTTCGAAATAATCGTTTACAAAACCATTCATAAAACGCTTTTTATATTCTTCTTCTTTTATGACTGCTTTGTAACGGAAAGAATTGCCCAGTTTTTCGGCTGCCAAAAAACCTTTGCGTTCCAGGTTTTTTATTGTCGACGCTAAAGTGGTATAGGGTGGTTTAGGCTCGGTTATCTGGTCTAAAAAATCTTTAATAAATCCCTCGCCTTTTTGCCATACGGCCTGCATAGCTTCTTCTTCTTGTGGTGATAGTTTTTCCATTGTTATTACGATTATTTCGTAAATGTACGACTGTTTCGTAAATATCCAAATTTATTTTATCATAAAGGGTAACATATTCATTACTTTAACATTTTTTAACGTATGTGCGATAGGATGAGGTAAGGTATTTCGACCAAATCAGGCGTAAATCAGAAATAATTGTTGGAACATTCAGGGGAAACCTATAATTTAGTTGACTTAAACAACTCAATTTATGCGTTTCAACAAAAAAATATTTATAATAGTATGCCTGTTTTCGGGTATTATACTATTGGCTTCCATGACGTTTATACAGCAACAGCCGCCGCAGCAACCGCGGGTTGAGCCTAAGCTGATGAATATAAAGGTATTGCCTAAAAAGATGACCTACCGGGAGGTAGATCACATGATGGATCAATGGGCGGCTTCTTTAGGGGTTAAATGTAATTTCTGCCATGTGCGTAATGATGCAACCCGGAAAACGGATTATCCGAACGATTCGAAACCCGAAAAGCTGATGGCCCGCAAAATGTATTTAATGGCCACCAAGATCAATAAGAAATTTTTTAAAGCGGTAAAGGATTCGTTGGGCATGAATTTTGCCAGCGTAAATTGCTATACCTGCCACCATGGCGTAGCGAAACTGGATAAGGCTGCATGGCCTAAACAGGGCGGCCCCGGCGGCGGCCAGGGTGGACAAAGGCCTCCCGGTGGACAAAGAGGACCAGGTGGACCAAGTGGACCAGGTGGACCAAGTGGACCAAGCGGCCCGCAAGGTACAACCGGTGGCTCTTCATCGCCTGATAAAAAACCGTAATTTAAAATATAGGCATATAAAAAAAGCGATTGGGAAACCCATCGCTTTTTTTATGACGGGCCAATTTAACGGGTCAGCTTTCAACAAATCTGCTACATTTGTTAAGTATGCAAAAAATACTGATCGCCAACCGTGGCGAGATCGCTTTAAGGATAATGCGTTCGGCACGCGAAATGGGTATTAAAACCGTAGCCGTTTATTCGGCCGCTGACCGTGATGCGCTGCATGTACGTTATGCCGATGAGGCAGTTTATATAGGCGAAGCACCATCCAGCCAATCGTACCTTTGCGGCGATAAAATAATTGATGCCTGCCGCCAAACCGGCGCGCAGGGAATACACCCCGGCTATGGTTTTTTGAGCGAGAACGCCGCGTTTGCCCGCCAGGTGCGCGATGCCGGCTTAATACTGATAGGCCCCTCGCCCGAAGCTATGGAAGTGATGGGCAATAAACTATCGGCCAAAGCAGCGGCCATGAAATATAATATCCCTATGGTCCCGGGTACTGAAGAAGCTATTACCGACGTGGAAGAAGCCAAGCAGCGGGCTATTGAAGTGGGTTTCCCTATCCTGATAAAAGCAGCGGCCGGCGGCGGCGGCAAGGGTATGCGCATTGTTGATACCGCCGCGGATTTTGAAGAACAAATGCATTTGGCCGTATCAGAAGCTACCTCGGCTTTTGGGGACGGGTCGGTGTTTATTGAGCGTTATGTTTTATCGCCCAAACATATAGAGATACAGGTGCTGGGCGATACCCACGGCAATATTGTGCATTTATTTGAGCGGGATTGTTCTGTTCAGCGCCGGCACCAAAAGGTGATAGAAGAAGCGCCATCATCCATCCTAACCCCGCAAATACGCGAAAAAATGGGTAAATGCGCCGTGGATGTTGCGCGGTCTGTTAATTATACCGGGGCCGGTACAGTGGAGTTTATTATGGACGAGCAACTCAATTTCTATTTTTTAGAAATGAATACCCGCCTGCAGGTAGAACACCCGGTAACAGAGTTAATAACCGGTATTGACCTGGTAAAAGAACAGGTACGCATTGCAAGGGGAGAGGCCATCAGCTTTAAACAGGAGGACCTGGAAATAAACGGCCATGCCATCGAACTCCGTGTTTATGCGGAGGACCCGGCCAATAATTTTTTACCCGATATTGGTACGCTGCAAACTTACATT
>CAISKH010000430.1 GCA_903885865.1 uncultured Mucilaginibacter sp. | reverse complement strand
GGACTTGTTTTTATACTCAGCAAAAAGGATTTGCCTACACTTATTTTTATGCTTTTGTCCTGCAGCATAGCTTTTGTGGCATCGTCGGTTTTAAGGGCCTCAAAAAGGTCACGGGCCACTGCCGAGCCGCTGATGTTATTGGTCACCTTGCCGTTCTCCATCGTAATATTAAACGTGTAGCCTGATTTTCCGCGGTCGCCGGCTGATTCAAAATCAGTAATGTTCAGTTTAAAGCTCTGCTCGGCAACAAGGCTTCTTTTCAGGTGCAGCCTGATAACGGGAATGTATCTTCTCCAGGTGGTTAAATATTTTCTTTCTTCCATGCGTGGGTGGTAAAGGTATCATTTAATGCTGATGAATTTGCCGGAGGGGCGATTTATATGTTTATAACCGTCGGAGTGTTGTGTAACCTGTATCCGACCGTACTAAAAATTTTACAGCTGGTCTATACACTTTTTAGTATTTTTATTGACCAATAAATCCTAATAACCACCAAAATGATGAAATACCTGCTTGCCCTGCTATGCTATATAAGTTTATGTTTGAACCCGGGATTTGCACAACAGCGCTCTCTGGTATCAGGCAAGCAATTGTTTACGCAAAATTGCGCCACCTGCCATAGCCTCGATAACGATGGGATGGGCCCGCGCCTCGGCGGCGTAACTACCCTGTTGCCGCAAAAAACATTAATAACCTTTATCAGCGATCCGGCTAAAGTAATTGATGCGGGAAATGAGCGTGCGGCTAATTTGAGTAAAAGGTACAAGCTGCTCATGCCTTCGTTCGCCCCATTAGGCGTAACCAAAATTAAAGCAATTGTAAACTATATTGCCGCCGAAACTAAACTGCACCAGTACAAGGCATCGGTAGTTGAAAAATACGAAGGCCCTGTCGATGGCCGGCTTTTGCCCGCCATAAAAAAATCAGGTTTGAAGGTTGAACTGAAGGATTTTATCCAACTGCCCCGGCCAAAAAAAGCCTCGCCCGACAAAGGAATAGCCACTTTGAGGCCATCCCCTTCTGCCGATGGCACTTTGTTTATAGGAGATCAGTTAGGGGTTATTTACAGGATAAACGGTAGTAAAATAGATACGTTTTTTAACCTAACAGATTATGTAAAGAATTTTAAAACCCAACCCGGCCTTACCATGGGTTTGGGCAGTTTCGTATTTCATCCCGAGTTTTTACATAACGGGCTTTTCTACACGACACATTCTGAAGGATATGCGCCCGGTAAACCTGCCGATAATGCTTACATCGATTCTTTAAAAACAGACATCCAGTGGGTTTTGACGGAATGGAAAATGGATAACGTTAACGACAAAGTATTTAAAGGCACCCACCGCGATCTGCTGCGCCTTAACGTCTACAATGCCGCGCATGGTATATCCGAAATTAATTTTATACCCGGTTTAAAAAAGGGTGATAAAAATTACGGCCTTTTATATATGGGTATGGGCGATGGAGGGTCGAACAATATTAAACATCCTGAGTTTGCTGATAATAAACGATCGTTTTTAGGCGCTATAACCCGCATTGACCCGCTGGGGCATAACAGTCCGAATGGAAATTACGGTATTCCGGCTGATAACCCTTTTGCAAAGGACACGGATCCGCTTACGCGCAAAGAGCTATACGCGCTTGGTTTCCGCAACCCGCACCGTTTTGCCTGGGATACTACGCCGGCAGGTACACGGATGTTTGTTTCGGATATTGGCGAATCAAATATTGAAGAGTTAGATATTGTTGAAAAAGGCGGCAATTACGGGTGGAGCACCCGTGAAGGCGATTTCGGCATCAATACCTTGCAGGACCTAAAAAAAGTTTACACGCTTCCCGAAGGTGAATTGAATAAATTTAAACGCCCCTTTGCCGAGTACGACCATATGGACGGCAACTCTATAAGCGGCGGCTATGTGTACAAGGGGCCGCTAACTGCTTTGCAAAACAAG
>CAISKH010000429.1 GCA_903885865.1 uncultured Mucilaginibacter sp. | reverse complement strand
TGGTTAACAAACCCTATAAATGGACCAGCTTTGATGTGGTAGGCAAGCTGCGCAATTCGTTCAAGCCTTTGAAATTAAAAGTAGGGCACGCGGGTACGCTTGATCCGCTGGCTACCGGGCTGCTTATTATATGCACCGGGAAAATGACCAAACAGATAGATACTTTCCAGGCCGAGGAAAAGGAATATACCGGTACCCTGGTATTGGGCGCAACCACCCCATCGTACGATATGGAAACCGAAGTAGATGAAACTTTTGATACAGGCAACCTCACCGAGCACGAAATACGTAATGCCTGTAAACAATTTACCGGCGATATCCAACAATACCCCCCCGCACATTCCGCAGTAAAAATTGATGGGGAGCGCCTATACGAAAAGGCCCGCCGCGGCGAGGAAGTAGAACTGCGGCTGCGCAATGTTACCATAAGCGAATTTACAATAACCCGCGTTGAATTGCCCGAAGTTGATTTTAGGGTGATATGCAGCAAGGGCACTTATATACGCTCGCTGGTGAATGATTTTGGCCGGGCGCTAAACAACGGCGCCTACCTGTCCAATTTAATACGTACCCGCAGCGGCAACTATCACGTAAAAGATGCCTGGGAGGTAGGCGAGTTGGTTGAGACTATACGGGAACAAAAATTAATGAGTGAATGAGTGATTTAGCGAATGAGTGAATTAATAAGTTATTGAGTTGAACTTCGGGTAAAGAACAGAACCTTTTACCTTTCTGCCTTTAACCTTTTACCTATAAAATGAAAACATACCATCATATAGATGAATTTAAGCCTGTAAAAAACGCAGTGGTTACCATCGGTACTTTTGACGGGGTGCACCTGGGGCACCGCAAAATTATATCGCGCATTAAAGAACTGGCCGGTGAAATGGGCGGCGAAACGGTTATTTTAACATTTTTCCCGCATCCGCGGATGATACTACACCCCGAGGATGAAAGCATGAAGCTGCTCAATACCATGAATGAAAAGGCAGCATTGCTGGAAGAATTAGGTGTCGATCATTTAATTATCACCCCGTTTTCAAGAGATTTTTCAAACCAAAGCGCCGAAGATTATATACGCGATATTTTGGTGAACAAAATAGGCACCAAAAAAATAGTGATAGGCTACGACCACCGTTTTGGCAAGGACCGTATGGGCGACCTAAATGACTTGCTGCAGTTTGCCCCCGTTTACAACTTTGAGGTTATTGAAATACCCGAACAGGATATTAATGATGTAGCCATCAGCTCCACCCGCATCCGCGAAGCGTTATTAAATGCCGAAATTGAGGTAGCCAATACCTTTTTGGGTTACCCGTTTTTTATTACCGGCAAAGTAGTTCATGGCGACCAGATTGGCCGGCAACTGGGCTATCCCACCGCCAATATTGTGATAGAAGAACAATACAAACTCATTCCGCACGATGGCATATTCGCGGTTAAGGTACAGGTAGCCGAAGGCGAATATAATGGCATGGCCTATATTGGCAACCGTCCTACAATCAATGGCATGATACACAGCATTGAGGTTAACCTGTTTGATTTTGACCAGGATGTTTATAAGAAACCCATCCGCATGGCGTTTATCCATTTTGTGCGGCACGATGTTAAATTTCCAAATTTTGATGAATTAATAGCGCAGATAGGTAAGGATAAGGAGGATGTGATGCGGCTTTTGGGTTCATAGATCATAGTTCATGGTTGATAGTTAAACTTAATCAACCGGCATACGTTATTTTATAACGACCCGCTATGAACCGTGATCCATCAACTACCAATGTTAGTTCATGGTTTGATTTGTTAACTTTGTATAAAATGGTTCATAGGTCATCTATGATCCATGAACTATGAACCATCAACTACCATGTCCAAACTCAACATAGATAAGGGCGAAAGCGAATTTTTAAACAGCGCCATTACGCAATGGGAAGAGGACGGTTTGGTTAGTGCTGAACAGGCCGAAACCTTGCGCAAATCGTACGAGGTTAAAGGGTTCGACTGGATGCGGCTGGCTAAATATTCGTTTTGGATAGCTTTGATATGCGGGGGTGTTTCTTTCACCTTTTTGATAGCTAACGACGCTGTTATCAACTGGCTCAGGCAGCTCTATTATACACCCGATATTATCATCAGTATTATTTCCGCAGTGATGGCCGCCTTTCTTTTTTACTGGGGCCGGTGGCGTGAACATCATCACCCCGAAAAAATATTCAGTAATGAGGCCGTTATTTTTACCGGCGTATTGTTTACGGCCTGCTGTATTGCCTATCTGGGCAAAACTTTCGATGATGGTTCGGGCCATTACTCGCTGCTTTTTTTACTCTCGGTTTTTGTATATGGGGTTTTAGGCTGGCGCATGAATTCGAAACTGATCTGGCTGTTTGCCCTTGTTTCGCTGGGGAGCTGGTTCGGCACAGAAACAGGCTACCAAACCCGCTGGCACGATTACTTTTTAGGTATGAACTATCCGTTGCGGTTTGTGCTTTTTGGCGTGGTGCTGGTTAGCGTCTGCCACATATTGCGCAACCGCAAATGGTTTGCCCATTTTTGGGAATATACCTATGTGGTGGGTTTGCTTTACTTGTTCCTGTCGCTTTGGTTATTAACCATATTTGGCAATTACGGTGACCTTAACAAATGGTACCCGGTAAAACAGATCAGTTTGTTTTACTGGGGGATAATCTCGGCCTGTACTGCCGTGGGTTTCCTGGTATATGGCTTAAAAAATAAGGACGATATAGCGCGCGAGTTCGGCATAACCTTCCTTATTATTTTTATCTACACCAAATACTTCGAGTACTTTTGGGACAATACCAACAAAACCCTATTCTTTGCCATACTGGCCGCCTCCTTCTGGCTCATTGGCCGCAAGGCGGAGAGGATATGGAACTTGAAGAGTAAGGGTTCGAAGGGTTAAATTAAAGGCTTTATAAATTGTAATTATTTAGATGTACTTTTAATTACATGAATTTTTACTCCCAATCAAACAATAATTCTATCCGATACTACCTATTGGCGGTGACAGGTGCGTTGATTTTCAATTTTACCATATCTCCCGCTAAAGGTTCCAAAATCAACTATAATCAAACTTCTGATTCCATCGCTATAAAAGCAAAAAAATTAAAGCAGTTATATGTTATGG
>CAISKH010000428.1 GCA_903885865.1 uncultured Mucilaginibacter sp. | reverse complement strand
CCTTACCAAAAAGGGTTGGCTCGGTATATTTAATCAGGTAGGTGATGAGAAATATAAAGGGACTGCTTTTATTTCTCACAGCAATGTTGTTGTTCTGTTCGCATACACTTGCGCAGGACCACGCCTATACCCAGTTTTTTAATTCACCGCTTTATCTTAACCCGGCGCTTACCGGCCAGTTTAAAGGCGATGTACGCATGAACCTAATCTACCGTACGCAATGGACATCCGTACCAGGCAATCTTTCGTATACAACAGCCTCTGTAGATTATAACGTGCCTAAATTTGGGGGTGGGGTAGGCTTGTTATTTAGCCATAGCAGTGAGGGTACCGCCTTTCTGAGTAATAATAACATTACCTCCACTTACTCGTATAGCGTAACCACGCAGGATTTTGTGCTTTCGTTTGGTTTAGAGGCGGGTATTGCCAACCGTACCCTTGATTATAGTAAACTGGTTTTTGATGATCAGTTAGATCCGCGGCTTGGTTTTATACCTGGTTCAGTTTCGGCTGCCTCATCTATACAATTTGGCAACCGTTTTTATTTCGACTCGGGGGCAGGAATAAATTTGGTTATCGGTGATTTTAATATAGGCGGCGCCTTACAACATCTTAACCAGCCCGACGAATCGTTTACAGGTACACCGGCCAGGCTGCCCATGCGCGCAACGGGCCATTTAAGTTACCGGTGGGACCTTGATGCAGGTAAAGACCTGTATGATGATGAAAAATCATTTATTATACCTACTGTGGTTTATTATAAACAATCAACCGCTCAATCTATCAGCGCGGGGGTACAATATAAACGGCAAAGTGTTAACGCCGGCCTATGGTACCATAGCAAGAACGAGTCGGGGACAAGCGCTATAGGCATTTCATTGATATTCGATATTTTTGTTAGCCATGAAGGCGGCGAAAAGTTCCGTTTGGGGGTTAGCCATGATGTGCCGGTTTCCGGGCTTAATTACAGCAATACCAGCGGCACCTCCGAAGGCAGCGTTGGCTATGAAACAACCCTTCCTTCGCATTATGTTGAACCTAAATTTGAAGGGTTGCGCCGATGCTTTGATTTTTATTGAAACTGCCCCGGATTTACATAAAGCGCATATTATCAATCATTTAAAGTGTTCACGTTTTTGGAGCGTGAACGCTTCGTGAACACTTATGAACGCTCGTGAACAGTTGTAGATTGCCGGAAGTTTTGGTATGGAGTGCAACGTAATGTCCTTATAATCTATATGTTACAACACCACCTTCATCTTCCGGATACCTTTTTTATCCAGCATCTCTGCAATTTTATTCACCATATAGATGGATGCTTCTATCTCATCCTTTCTGATCGCCACACTTTCAATATTGAACCCAAACGGCACCGACCGCTCTGTGCAAAAAGCAGCAAGTTCTGCCGCAATATCCAGGCAAACATTAACAGACTTTTCAAGAATTTTTTCAGAATTTCTAATATCTTCCTTCAGCTCATCCGGCACATGAATGCCCAGCCATTCCATAAAATTCAATGTTTTTTCTGAGCCACATGCCGTAAGCGTAAAAATCAGGGTAGGGAACTTTATATTTTCTTTTTTGCAGGTATAGTTAAGGTCTTCTATAACCTTCTTCGCATAATCCACATTAAAAACACATTGAGATATGAAATAAGATACCCCGCAGCTCACCTTGTCCAATATCCTTTTATCCTCTTCTTTTAATACTTCATGCCTTTCGGGGATGGTTATAGCGCCTATAACAGACGTATCTTCATTCTTGCTCCAAATTTTATAAGCCTCGGGTAAACTTGTTTTAACCGGAAAATCGGGTATCGGCACACCTACAAAAACCGGGTAGAAATTATGTTGATGCAGATCATCCAGCCAATCGGCTAATTCTTCTTTCGAGAATTTTCCGGCAGGGCGGTATATTATTTTAGGGATCTTCAGGTCCTGGAGGTATTGGCTGGCAAATAAAAGAGGATCCAAAGCTTTCAGAAAAGGGAATGGCCTTTCCTCGGCAGTACGGGCCGATTCATCCTGCACATCATACACCACAAGCGCGTCGATGTCAAGCGGGATCAATCTTGCAATGGTCTTTTCAGCGATCTCAGCAATTCGCTCAGGGCTTGTTTCTGATTTTGGAGGAGTGATGCCGTAAATTAAAATTCCGGATTCGCCGGATTTGATCTTGTTTAGGAACATAAGCTGTTAACAGTGCTATACAATAAATTCACTGCGGCGTAAAAATAGGGATTATTTTTTTGTTCTTTTTCCCGCCGTCCGAAGTTAGTTGCCTTCGATGCTTATTTTAAACCATCTATTTTCTTTTGTATATCACTTGCATTAACATTATCGTTTTTAACCACGTAATATTTTTTCAGGTTAGTCAGTGCTTCGTACGAGTTTGGTTTCAGCTCCACTGCTTTTAATAAAGCCGGTTTGGCAATCTCAAAATAAGCCAATGCTTTTTTTACATCGTCATCATACTCCTTTTGTTTATTCATCGGAAGGTTCTGTGCAGTATTATATAATTCAACAGCCGGGTGCAGCAGAACAGCCCCGAGGTTTAACCAGGCGTCAAAATAATTAGGATCAATTTCAACTGCCTTTTTGTACGCCTCTGCAGCCTTGTCGTAATTTTTTACACTGTTATAATACTGGCCGGCATAATAATAATTCATTTTATTTTTGGGGTCGGCTGCAATATCGGCCTCCAATTTTTCGGCTAATCCTTTGGTATTACCCATTTGCAAACTCAGCGCGGCCATTGCTTTGTTGAGGTTGGCATCTTTTGGATATTTAGCACTGCCCTCTTTGAGTACTTTAAGTGCCGCAGCCGAATCTTTTTTTGCTAAGTAGATAAACGACATATCGGTATAAACATCCTTGTTTTTAGAATAGTTTGTAGTAATAAGCTTATTGTAATTTTTTAGTGCCTGATCGTACATTTTAGCGTTTGTAGCCGATACTCCGGTTAAATATAAGGCTGCAGTATCATCGGGCTTAACCGCAAGGTAAGCGTTAAAATTCTGGTATGCAATTTCATATTTTCCTGCCCTAAAAGCATTTACCCCTGCGTTGTATCTGGTTCCATTCAGTATGCGGTAAGCGTTCTCTATTATTGATGCATCTTCATCGGCCTTATCAAGTTCCTTAGCTTTTTTTAAAGCTTCTTCGGCAGTGGCAAATAACGGCGCGGCTGTATTAGGGTCGGCCTCACGGGCAGCCAATTCAGTATATACGGCACCCTTTAACGTGTATGTTTCGGGCAAAGTGGCCGTTTTTTCATTGGCGGATGCCTTGTCGATGGATGTTTTCGCTTCGTTTAAAACCGCCGCTGCCGCTGTGGAAAGAGCTGATTGCCCGGAAACGAGATGATACTTATTAAGTTGCTCACGGGCGTTGCTTAACTCCCCTTTTTGCGCAAAAACAGGCTTTGCTGAGACCAGGCCCGCTAAGCCGAATATCAAAATTTTAATTTTCATATCTTTATAATTTGGTTTATTGGTATACAAATATATAATATTTGTAATATTTACCAACCTCGTAATATCTTCTCCACCTTCCTTCCTTTTGCCAACTCATCCACCAGCTTATCCAAGTACCGAACCTGCTGCGTCAAAGGATTTTCGATTTCCTCTACACGATAACCACAGATTACCCCGGTGATGAGGTATGCATTGGGATTGAGCGTAGCCAGCCAGAAGAATGTTTCAAAAGTTACTTTTTTTTCAATCAGGTCTTTTAGTTGCTCATTATTGAAGCTGGTTAGCCACGTTATAACCTGATGTAACTCTTCTTTTGTTCTTCCTTTCTTCTCCACTTTTGCGAGATACAGAGGATAGACCGAAGCAAAGATCATTTTTGCGATACGCTCATCGTGGAGACCAGTGGTATTCATCCCTTATATCAGGCTTTGGTGTTTATCATTCAAAAATATCTATAAAGATATTGATAGCCAAAAATGATCCCGGAAATATTTATTGTATTTTCGTAAGTTTTAGCCTTTGTTGATGTTGTCACAAACAAGGGCGAGGAGGACTAGAATGTGCAGGCAGATCAACTAACTATTTTCAGGCCTCCCGAAACGTAGTACCAACGGCAAGGACTACAAAGCCAACCAACAACAGGATATAATTATTTTCCGTGAGGTATTTAACAGTTGCGTAATGGCCGATCATTCCGGCAATACCGCACACTAAACCTATGATCCAGGTGATTTTTTTGGGAGCCGAGGGCCTTTTTGCGAACATTTTTTTCGGAATTAAAAAAGATAAGTTTCGGAAACACAGCCTACACCTGTAAGCGACGTTTGCCTATAGTTATGAACATACTAAACATAAAAAAGTTTTCGACGGAAAGAAGGTTCTCCGTCTGCGCAGGGTCTCCAAAGGGACCCTGCTAGTTGGATAGTGGT
>CAISKH010000427.1 GCA_903885865.1 uncultured Mucilaginibacter sp. | reverse complement strand
TTCAACTGTATCACCTGGCTGCATAAATTTGTACTTTTACTTCGGTAATGATAAAAGATATAGCAGCCGTAGGGCCACCAAGCCCTAATTACACTAAAACAAAAGACCCCAACGTGATGATGGGTAAATATGGTGTGCCTATTACCCAACAAGAGTTTGAACAGGCTAATAAAAACGGGTACGCATGGAAAGACCTTGATGCTTATGCTGATTATGTAGGTGGGTGGGCGCACCCTGACACCAATCAACAACCAGTAAGTCCGTATTATCGTACTTATGGTGGTGGCCCAAATATTAACGGCGGTGATGTTGCCATATTACAGGCAAGGTATGCCAATGTACCCCAAGTTCAACAGGCATTAAACAGGAATGTAGCCAAACCGGGAGAAGTACCATTATTCGGGCCACAGGACGCTGATTTAATACGGGCTTTAATTGCAAAGGAAAAGGCGACAGCCGCTAATTACCAAGTTACTAACCCCACAATAACAGCAACAAAATGAGTGAAGTAGCAGAAAAGGTTGACCTGGAGTATTTGATAGAGAATTTATCTACAAAAAGGCAATTAGATGCTTTAGAGGCATTAATAACAGAAATGCCAAAAGTAGAAACAACCCTATCGCATCAGTTTGAAGATGGTATTTATATGCGTGAACTAACCATACCAGCGGGTACAATCTGCACCAGCCGTACCCATAAAACCAATAATTTATTCTTTATATTTTATGGTGAAATGCTTATTTGGGATGAAAAAAACAAATGGGAACATATAGAAGCTGTTTATCGCGGACGTACAAAAAAAGGCACTAAACGCATTATTTATACCATAGAAAATAGTATATGGGTAACAGTTCATCCGAACTTTGATGATTGCAGGGATATTGAAGAATTGGAAAACAGGCTATATGAAAAGAACGACAATACTTTTATAACTTTACCTGCATTAAAACAAGTTCAAAAATAAAACTATGGCTGGCATAACTACCGCAGGTGCTTTAATTGGTGCAGGTGCTTTATATAAAGGCATAACAGGTGCCGTTCAAAACGGTCAGGCTTCTGCCATTGAACGTAACAATATTCGCCCTACGCAGTATGTTGACCCCGCTTACCAGGAAAATGTGAATACGGCGCAACAAATGGCGCAGCAAGGCATACCCCAGGCGGTTATCAATAATCAAATGAATAGCATTAACCAAAATCAGGGACAGGCTATTTCAACTTTAAATAATTCAGCCAATCCAGGTGCAGGGCTTGCATCCATTGTACGCGCGGGTGATAATGCTTCGGCAAACTTAAACGCACAGCAAGCGGCAGCACGAAATAAAAATACTTTGGCATTAATACAACAACGTGGCATATTAGCCGGGGCGAAGCAAAACGCATGGAATTACAACTATGCCGATAAATATAGTGAGCAATTAGCTAAATCACAGGCGTTGCGTGGTGCGGGTATGCAGAATGAGGCGGGGGCTGCTAACGCTTTGATTGGCGCCGGTACGGCTTATTTAGGCAATAGAACGGGCAGTATACACGGTGGTACTGCTGCACCCGCAAATGGCGGTGGTAATTGGGGCTACCCGACAACGGCACTTAATGGTGCAGGCGTTAATGTAGGCGGCAATCCCGCAGCGGGATGGGGTGGACAGGTTGCCGAAACACCAGACGACCCCGATGCTTACCAAGACCCAAACATGAACTAATCAGCTATGACCAACAATGCCGCATTATACGGAACGGGTAAGGGCTCGGCGCAAGTAATTGACACTACGAGTGGCGCACAGCAGCAGTTTGGGCAAATTTTAGCCCGGCAACAGGCACAGCGCCAACAGGAATTAAAACAACTTACCGACCAACAGGCACAGTTAAAGCCAGATGGGTTGCGGAATGATGCCGACAGACAGGATTTTTTTAATCAGGTAAATGATTGGCGCAATAAATCCATAGCGGCCATTAATGAGCGTGACCCCTATAAGAAGTCATTGGCACAATCAGAAGCCAACCAAGCCTATATGGGTGCTCAACAGACGGCTGCTAAATCAAAGCAAGCCTATGCCAATGAGCAGGCTTTTGGTAATCAACTATTGCAACCAACATTCCGAGATCATTATTCTGATGATACCGTAAATAACTTTTCTAAAAACAGGCTGTTGGGGGTGAATGATAAAAATTATGTTTCGGATTTTAATACCTATGAGCAAGTTGCTGACCATGCAAAAGCGTTAGCCGACCTTGATAAAATGAACCAACAGGGTATAAAAAGTGGTACATGGGATAACGGGGTATATACTAAATCTATCGACCCTGTTACAGGACAGCAAGTCACCAACACAAAATATACCCAAACGTATGCCCCGGAAGATAGGGTAAAGGACTTGTCAATGGCTTATGATATGAATAAGAATTTAAAGAAAACACTTTTAGATATATACCCGCAATTTTCAAAAAATCCCGATGGAACACCAAACACTACTTTAACACCCGATCAGATAAAACAGGGTATTATACAACAATATATTAAAGATAGCGGGGAACAGAGTTTAAGTGGTAATCCGCAGCAAAAAACAGCCGAAACGATGTCGGCTAAAGAAGCATTGCAATTAAATGCGGCTAAGTTAAGGTCCCTATATCCAGGATTTGCTACGGCACAAGCACAACAACCCCCACCATTTGAGCATAATTTTGTAGCAACTATACAAAATGGGGGTGTTCCTGCCGTACAAAAGATGTTAAGTTATGCACCACCAGAGCAATTTAGAACTGGTGAACAACCAAAAGTTACGCAAGACGCAAACGGAATAATTAAGGTTGATATCCCCGATCAGGTGGAACTTAAACCCAATGGCGCAGCCATTTTAAAGGCAAATAAGCAGGCGCAGGCTGACTATGAAAAAAACCCGGATCATAAGGGATGGTTTGGTAGGGGTGCAGCAACCCCTTGGGAACAAAGCGACGCATATTCAACACTACATGGTGATGAAGCCAATAATCCATACAAGTCAACCAAGGCGGTAGAACCTATATACATAGACCCCAAAATTCCTATTGATATTCAAACTAATGCCGCGATACTTGCTGACAAATTGCATATACCGGTAACTAAAATAAATGCTATGTTAGGTGGTACAGGCGGCCATGGGTTAAATGCCGATGTAAAACAGCAAATAGGTAAAACAGCGGCAATGCCAAAAAAACAGCTAACACATGGTGGATTAAATAATTTATAATAATGGCAGAGGATTTACAAGTTCAGGAACCGCCTGTACAGGTACAGCAACCCGTTACAGATCA
Source organism: uncultured Mucilaginibacter sp. (assembly GCA_903885865.1). Classification (GTDB taxonomy): domain Bacteria; phylum Bacteroidota; class Bacteroidia; order Sphingobacteriales; family Sphingobacteriaceae; genus Mucilaginibacter. The sequence continues at coordinate 209 of CAISKH010000427.1, read as the reverse complement.
ACAGCCACCCAAACAAAAACTATGGCAGTCATTGAATAGTTCCGGCTTTTACACAAAATCCTATGACGATTTTAATAATCAGTTTTCTACTCCCGATAGAATAAATAAACTCTATTCTACTTTAAATCAATCGGGATATTATACTAAGGGTGCAGAAGATTTTAATAATCAATTTTTTACATCCGAAAAAAAAAGCACCAATGGCAACG
>CAISKH010000426.1 GCA_903885865.1 uncultured Mucilaginibacter sp. | reverse complement strand
TATAACCGGGGCAACTGCCGCCGCGCAATGGAACCAAAAAGAAAAAACTGCATCTTTTTATAATTTAAAGGCTATTGTAGATGGCATCCTCCAGAAGCTGAATATTACGGATGTGGTGGTTGAAGATACCACCTGCAAAAAAATGGCGTATGGTTTAAACTATACCCACAATAATAAAACCCTTGTTATGTTGGGGCAGGTTGCTCCCGTAGTCTTGAAAAAAGCGGATGTGGACAAGGATGTTTTTTATGCCGATTTTAGTTTCGACCAATTAATGGCCGTTGCCAAAAAGAACAAAATAGTTTACCAGGAAATATCAAAGTTCCCGTCGGTAAGGCGAGACTTGTCTATGCTGATCGACACGAATGTAACCTTCGGGCAGTTAAAACAGATAGCGCAACGTACCGAGCGTAAACTATTAAAAGAAGTGGATGTATTTGATGTTTACCAGGGCGACAAACTTCCGGCAGGAAAAAAATCGTACGCGCTGAGCTTTAGTTTACAGGATAGCGAAAAAACTTTAACTGATAAGACGATAGATGCCATCATGCAAAAATTAATTTATAACTTCGGTAAAGAAGCGGGGGCGGAGATTAGGAAATAGAGATTAGTTAAGGCATTTATGGATCTGGAAGTTTGGAAGAAATCAAGAGTATTAAGAAATGATATTTCTATTTTAACTAAGGCATTTCCGCCAGAGGAAAAATATCGCTTGAATGATCAAATTATACGCTCGTCCAGATCAATAGGAAATAATATTGCCGAAGGGCACGGCCGATACCATTATGCAGATGCGGCAAAATTCCTGATCAATGCCCGAGGTTCTGCTATTGAAACGATTGACCATTTAATTATCGCTCTTGATGAAAATTACATAAGCGATGAAACTTTTACTAAATTTAAAGAAGATTGCGAAGAGTGCGTAAAAATGATTAACGGATATATTACTTATTTAAGAAACCAATCAACGGCGAAAGTAAATTAAAAAACTATACATGCCTAATCTCTAATCTTTAATTAACTAATCTCTAATCTTAATGTCAACAGCATCACAACTAAACAAGGTAATAGAAAAAACCGAAAGGTTAATAGAGCTTTGTGCGGCTTTGCAGGAAGAAAATGACTTGTTAAAATTAGAGAATAATAACCTGGCTGATGCGCTGAATACAGGCAAAAATAAGATCAAAGAGATGGATGAAAAGATGCGCGCGGTGAAATTCGCAAAATCTTTTTCAGAAACAAATGAAAAAAGTCTTGACATAAAGCAAAAAATTAACGAATTTGTGCAAGAAATAGATAAGTGCATTGTATTGCTTAAAAAGTAGTGCATAAAGTGAACAAGCTCAAATGGGAGAAATCTCAATAAAAATAAATATTGCTGACAGAGTTTACCCCTTAAAGGTGAACATGGAAGAGGAAGAAATAATACGAAGGGCAGCTAAATTGATCAATGACCGCATAAAAGAATACCAGGAAAATTATGCGGTAAGAGATAAACAAGACCTGCTTGCTATGAGTGTGTTGCATTACGCAACATCATCGTTAAAAGCAGAGAAAAAAGTTACGGTTGAGGATTCAGAAGTAACAGACAAAGTTTATCAGTTAGATCATTTATTGTCGGAATTTTTCTCGAAGTAATAATAATCGTTCTTTATACATCAGAGCAATTAAGATTTAACCGCGGTTGAATTTTATGTTTCACTATTAAAAACTTAACACTTCAATATCTACGGATCGGGAAGGCATGCGTTACTCAATCAAGTTTAACGGTAACCCATGATTCTAAAATATCTGTTACGAAGTTTTTAAAATACATGACACGTAAAATTTAACCGCGGTTTTTTTATTTATATATAAACCTTTAAGAGAATGAATTCATTATTATACATTATTATCGGGCTGCTTATAGGCATCCCTTCAGGCATCGTCGTTGGGCGTTTCCTGTTAAGAAAGCTTTTTAAAGACCAGGAAGCATCGGCGCAAAACAAAGTAAAGCGTATATTAAAAGAGGCGGAAACCAATGCCGAAATATTAAGGAAAGACAAATTACTGGAAGCAAAAGAGCGGTTTTTACAAATGAAAGCCGAGCATGAGCAGGAAATAAACAGTAAAAACAATGATATTAACCAGCGTGAAAACGGCGTTAAACAAAAGGAGCAATCGTTTAACCAGCGGCTGGAAAACATGAACCGCAAGGAGAGTGAACTGGATAATGTACGCAAAAACCTGGAGCGTCAAACCGAGATAGTTACTAAAAAGCAGGAAGAAGTTGAAGTGCTTAAAAATCAGCATGTGGAGCAATTGGAGAACATAGCGGGCCTTTCGGCAGAAGACGCTAAGAACCAGCTGATAGAAAATCTGCGCGAGGATGCCCGTACCAAAGCCATGATACAGATCAAGGATATTGTGGACGAGGCTAAGCTGACTGCCACTAAAGAAGCAAAGAAAATTGTTATTCAAACTATTCAGCGTACCGCTACCGAAAGCGCTATTGAAAACACGGTTTCTATTTTCAATATAGAGAATGATGAGATAAAGGGCCGTATAATTGGCCGCGAAGGACGCAACATCCGCGCGCTGGAAGCAGCTACCGGGATTGAAATTATTGTAGATGATACCCCCGAGGCGATCATCCTTTCAGGGTTTGACCCTGTAAGGCGCGAAATTGCCCGCCTGGCCATGCACCGTTTGGTAACCGACGGACGCATACACCCGGCCCGTATTGAAGAGATAGTTGCTAAAACCAAAAAGCAGATAGAAGAAGAAATAGTAGAGATAGGCGAACGTACGGTGATTGACCTCGGCATTAACGGCCTGCACCCCGAGCTAATACGTATGGTTGGCCGTATGCGCTACCGCTCGTCGTACGGACAAAACTTGCTGCAGCACTCGCGCGAGGTGGCCAACTTCTGCGCCACTATGGCTGCCGAATTGGGCCTGAACGTAAAGATGGCCAAACGTGCCGGCCTGTTGCATGATATTGGCAAAGTGCCTGATGATAACCCCGAACTGCCGCACGCTATTTTAGGTATGCAGTTAGCCGAAAAATATAAAGAACACCCCGAAGTTTGCAATGCAATAGGTGCCCACCATGACGAGATAGAAATGACCTCCATGCTATCGCCCATTATACAGGCTTGTGATGCTATTTCGGGCGCACGTCCCGGCGCACGGCGCGAAGTTGTTGAAAGCTACATTAAACGCTTAAAAGAACTGGAAGAGCTGGCGATGTCATACCCCGGTGTCGAAAAAACATTTGCTATACAGGCCGGGCGCGAGTTGCGTGTGGTAGTTGAAAGCGAAAAAATAAGCGACGCGGAATCAGAAGTATTAGCCGCCGATATATCTAACCGTATACAAACAGAAATGACCTATCCGGGCCAGATCAAGGTTACCGTTATCAGGGAAACCCGGTCGGTGGCGTTTGCTAAGTAATTGCAAAATAATGATTGTAGAGATGCCCCGATATGTCG
>CAISKH010000425.1 GCA_903885865.1 uncultured Mucilaginibacter sp. | reverse complement strand
GGTTATGTACTGCACAATGATGTGTCTGAACGCGAATTTCAGTTGGAGCGCGGCGGTACATGGGACAAAGGTAAGGGCTGCGACACCTTTGCGCCGATGGGCCCGTTTATGGCAACACCTGATGAAATAGGCAATGTAAATAACCTGAGGCTTTGGCTAACGGTTAACGGGCAAAAAATGCAGGACGGCAATACATCAAACTTTATATTCGATGTACCTACTGTTATAAGCTATGTAAGTAAATTCATGACCTTATTACCCGGCGATATTATTTCAACAGGTACCCCTGCAGGTGTAGGTCTTGGCTTTAAGCCACCTATCTATTTAAAAGCGGGCGATGTAATGGAACTGGGTATTGATGGCCTGGGCACCTCAAAACAAGTACTAAAAGCTTATGGCGAGAATTGATTCACACCAGCATTTTTGGAACTATGATCCGGTACAGCATGCGTGGATAAATGATGATATGGAGATCATCCAGGCTGATTTTTTGCCGGAGGATTTGGGACCTATCCTGCAAAATTATGGATTTAACGGTTGTGTAACCGTACAGGTGGATCAAACCGAGGAAGAAAATATAATGATGCTGGATCATGCCGCTAAACATGATTTTATTAAAGGTGTTGTGGGATGGGTAGATTTTAAAGCCGAAAATATAGAGGACCGCCTGGCATACTTTAAACAATTTGATAAGCTGAAAGGTTTCCGTCATATTTTACAGGGCGAGGCCGACAGGGCATACATGCTGAATGCTGATTTCAAAAGAGGTATATCAAAGCTTAAACAATTCGGCTATACCTATGATATATTGATCTATACCGACCAGGTAAATTATGCCAATGAGTTTGCAGCTGCATTCCTGGATCAACCTTTTGTTATAGACCACATCGCGAAACCGAAAATAAAAGCGGGGGAAATAGCCGATTGGGCAAAGGATATGCGCGCTATAGCAACGAATGATAATGTGCTTTGCAAAGTATCGGGCATGGTAACTGAAGCGGATTGGAAAAACTGGAAATATGAAGACTTTACGCCTTACCTGGATGTGGTATTTGAGGCTTTTGGAATAGATAGGGTAATGTATGGGTCCGACTGGCCGGTTTGTCGTGTGGCGGCGACTTATGGCGAAATGATGGGTATTCCGGAAGCGTATGTTGCTAAACTTTCAAAAGATGAACAAGGTAAGTTTTGGGGAGGCAATGCGATTAAATTTTATGGGCTATAAATTCAATTAAAAATATTAAAAAATGGATCTGCAATTAAAAAACAAAGTGGTTATTGTAACCGGCGGTGCAAAAGGCATAGGCGAAGGCATTGTGCGGGTGCTGGCAAATGAAGGCGCCATACCTGTAATTATTGGCCGTAAAGAGGCGGATAATTTAAAGGTTGCCGATGACCTGAAAGCACAGGGTTTTGAGGTTTTCCAGGTGGCCGCCGAATTGAACGAACCTGCCGAATGTGAACGAGCGGTAAAAGCCGTAATAGCCAAATATGGCAGGATAGAAGGCTTAATAAATAATGCGGGTGTAAATGACAGCATTGGTTTAGAAAAAGGTAATTACGAAGATTTTATGCGCAGCCTGCACCGTAATGTAGTGC